>NZ_JBFUCI010000111.1:0-15511 GCF_056405335.1 Variovorax sp. P1_H12_2 | reverse complement strand
TGGCGGTGTCGACCCCCATCGCCTGGGCCGCGATCGGCTGGTCGCGGATCGCCACCATCGCGCGTCCGATGCGGCCGCGCAGCAGGTTCCAGGCGAGGACGAACATCACGATCAGCACCCCCAGCACCACGAAGTAGAGCCACTGGTCCTGGGTGAGCCCGGTCCACTCGGGCGCCTCGGGCTTGACGATCACGATGCCTTGCGCGCCGCCGGTCCAGTGCTCCAGATGCTTGTACTTGAGGATCTGCGGCATCGCCACGCCGAGCGCGAAGGTCGCCAGCGCCAGGTAGAGCCCTTCGAGCCGCAGCGCCGGCAGGCCGAACAGGAAACCGGCCAGCAGGCACACCGCGCCGGCGGCCGGCAGCGTGAGCCAGTAGGGCACGCCGAACTGGTCCATGAGGATCGCCGCGACGTAGGCGCCGATGGCGTAGAAGGCGCCGTGGCCGAGCGAGATCTGGCCGTTGTAGCCGGTGAGCATGTTGAGCCCGAGCAGCGCGATGGCATAGACCAGCGCCAGCGTGAACTGGAACACCCGGTAGTTGCTGACCAGGAAGGGCAGCGCGCAGGCCACCACGGCCAGCAGCAGCAGGCCGACCAGGCGAAGCCTGGTCGATGGCTTGCGGGTGGGCGCGTGCGGCTCGGTCATGGTTCAGACCCGCGTGACGTTGACTTTGCCGAACAGCCCCGACGGCCGGATCACCAGCACGCCGACGATCAGCACCAGCGCCACCGTCAGCTTGAGCTCGGTGCCCAGCACGGCGCCGACCAGGTTCTCGAGCACGCCGACGATGAAGCCGCCGAGCACCGCGCCGCCCGGGCTGTCGATGCCGCCGAGCAGGGCGGCGGCGAAGGCATACAGCAGGATGCCGGCCATCATGTTCGGCTCGAGGAACACGGCGGGCGCGACCATGATGCCGGCGATGGCGCCGATCGCCGCCGCCAGGCCCCAGCCCAGGGCCAGCATCCAGCCGACGCGGATGCCCACCAGCCGGCTCGAGTCCGGGTTCTGCGCCGCCGCGCGCATCGCCAGGCCGAGCGGCGTGTAGCGGAAGAAAACGAACACCAGCGCCAGCACCGCCAGCGTGATGCCGATCGAACCCAGCTCGTGCGAGGACATGAAGCGATTGCCGAACAGCGGCTCGGTCGGGAACGGGCTCGGGAAGGGCTTGATCGTGTAGCTGAAGATCCAGCCCGCGAGGCTGTTGAGGATCACCAGCAGGCCGATGAAGACGATCACGACCGAAAGAATCGGCGCGCTCTCGACCGGCCGCACGACGATGCGCTCGATCAGCACGCCGAGCACGAAGGCGACCGCCACCGTGGCGAAGAACGCCGCCCAGTACGGCATGCCGGCCTGCATCAGGCTCCAGGCGATATAGGTGGAGAACATCGCGAGTTCGCCCTGGGCGAAGTTCACCAGGTGCGTGGCCTGGTAGATCATCACCAGCGCCAGCGCCACGCTGGCATAGATGCCGCCGGTGGCGAGTCCGGAGAGCACCTGGTGCAGCAGCAGGTTCATTTCAATATCCGAGGTAGGAGCGCCGCACCGCTTCGTCGTTGCGCACGGTTTCGGCGCTGCCCGAGATCACGACGCGGCCGGTTTCGAGCAGGTAGGCATGGTCGGCCAGCCGCAGCGCCAGCGCCGCGTTCTGCTCCACCAGCAGCATGCTCACGCGTTCCCTGGCATTGATCTCGCGCAGGATCTCGAACAGCTCCTGCACGATGCGCGGCGCCAGGCCGAACGAGGGCTCGTCCAGCAGCAGCAGCCGGGGCCGCAGCATCAGGGCGCGCGAGACGGCGAGCATCTGCTGCTCGCCGCCCGAGAGGGTGCCGGCCTGCTGGAGGCGGCGCTCCCTGAGCCGCGGGAAGTGGTTGTAGATGCGTTCGAAATCGGCCGCCACCTCGGCCTTGTCGCGGCGCGTGTAGGCGCCCAGGCGCAGGTTCTCCTCGACGCTCAGCGCGACGAAGGTGCCGCGCCCGTCGGGCACGTGGGCCACGCCCAGGCGCACGATGGACTCGGTCGCGCGGCCTTCGATGCGGTGGCCGGCGAAGTGGATCTCGCCTTCGGTCTTGACCATGCCGCAGACCGCGCGCAAGGTGGTCGTCTTGCCGGCGCCGTTGGCGCCGAGGATGGTCGTGATGCCGCCTTCCTCGACGTCGAAGTCGATGCCGTGCAGCACCTGGCTCGCGCCGTACTGCGCGCGCAGTCCACGGACTTCGAGCAGGCGGGCCATCAGCCGGCGTCCCCCAGGTAGGCGCGGATCACCTCGGCGTTGGCCTGCACCTCGGCCGGCGAGCCGTCGGCGATGATGCGGCCGAAATCCAGCGCCACCACCTTGTCGGACACCCGCATCACGAGGTTCATGTGGTGCTCCACCAGCAGCATCGTGAGCTGGAGCCGCGCGCGCACTTCGCGCAGCAACGCCATCAGCCTGCCGACCTCCTCGTGGTTCAGGCCGCCGGCCGGCTCGTCGAGCAGCAGCAGCTTGGGCTGGCTCGCCAGCGCCCGGGCCAGCTCGACGCGCTTCTGGGTGCCGAAGGGCAGGTCCATCACGCGCGTGCCGGCCACGGCGCCGAGGTCGAGCAGGCCGACCAGCTGGTCGGCATGGGCTTCGAGCACCTGTTCCTCGCGCCGCACCCCCGGCAGCCGCAAGGCGTTGGCGAAGAAGCCGCTGCGGGTGCGGCAGTGGCCGCCCAGCAGGATGTTCTGCCGCACGGTCATGGTCCGGAACAGCGCGAGGTTCTGGAAGGTACGGCCGATGCCCATCGCCGCGATGCCGTGCGCCGGCGTCTCGACCAGCGAGCGGCCCTCGAACGAGATGCTGCCCTCGCTGAAGGCGTAAAGCCGCGACAGGCAGTTGAAGAGCGTGGTCTTGCCGGCGCCGTTCGGGCCGATCAGGCCGACGATGTGGCCCTCCGGCACCGAAAACGACACCTTGTCGAGCGCCGTGATGCCACCGAAACGCACGGTGACACCTTCGACGCGCAACAGATCGGCACGGTGGGCAGGCGAGGCGATGGCCGACTCCTTGCACGGTGGGGCCGCGGCCGACCTCGGCCCAGCCTGCACCCGGACTTGCGTCTAGATGCCACTGGATACAAAAGATACCGGCGTTTGAAGGATCGGAAAGCCCGGCTTTACCCTTGCCCGTGCGCAGCCGCCGCCCGCGGCTGCGCCATCGCGGGGGTCGCGACGGCGCGGGACCGGGTCGGAGGTCGGATCAGGTGCGGCGCTCAGCCCACTTGCGGTTCCGACGGCGATTCGCCCTGCGGGACGATTTCCTGTTCCTGGTCTTGCTGAACTGCCGACGCCTGTTTTCCGAAGGCGCCGCGCGCGACGCCCCGGACGAGATGCCGCGGCGCATGGTGCGTCTTCTTCAGCTGGGCCAGGGCCTCGCTGCGTGCGGGCTCGGAGGCCGGCAGGAACTTTTGCAATGAACTCATCGTGGTCGCCCCAATGAACGCCAGGCATATGAAAGCGGCCCCTGGCTTGGCCGAGGGTCGGATTATGGGCGTCCGGTTGCCCGCAGTCACAGGGCGCCCACGGCGGCGGTAATGTTGCTTGCGGCTCGCGGTTACACCTGCCGCATTGCCGACTCGCCCCAAGCGGCGCGCCAGCGCGTTCTGTGACGCCCTGAGCAAGTTTGGCCGGGTCATCCCTTGAAGTTTCGCAAGCCGATCCTAGTTTCCAATCCGGAAGCGCTGGAGACGCCTCCAGCGCCCACCTCAACCCTGAATGGAGGTATGCGCCATGTATCGATCCCTTTTTTCACGCGACATGTTCGCGGAGATGGATCGCCTGCAGCGCGAGATGCAGCAGGCCTTCGACCTCTCTCCCACCATCCGCGGCTTCGGCCGCAGCGCTTTCCCTGCTCTCAACGTCGGTGGCACGGCCAAGACGGTCGAAATCTATGTCCTGGCGCCGGGCGTCGATCCCGCGACGCTCGAGATCAACCTCGACCGAGGCATCCTCAGCATCGCCGGCGAGCGCCAGAGTGCGGCGCCGCAGCCCGGCGGCAAGGAGACGCTGCACATCAACGAGCGTTTCGAGGGCACCTTCCGCCGGGTGCTGAGCCTGCCCGACGACGCCGACCCCGAGGCGGTCGAGGCCAAGGCGCGGGACGGCGTCATCCACATCACCGTCCAGCGCCGCGCCTCCGCCTTGCCGCGACGCATCGCCATCCAATGATCGGGAGAACAGCCATGAACGACATCCAGAAGAGAAACAAGTCCTCCGACGTGGTCGCGCGCAAGGACGAGCGGCGCTACGCCGAGGCCGCCCTCACGCCCCCCGTGGACGTGATCGAGGACAGCGCCGGCATCACGCTGTACGCCGACCTGCCCGGCGTGCCGCGCGACAAGCTGCACCTGAACGTCGAATCCGATTCGCTGACGATCGAAGGGGAGATCGACATGGCGGTGCCCGAAGGGCTGCAGTCCAGCCACACCTAAGTCGGCCTCGGCCGCTTCCATCGGGTCTTCACGCTGAGCAAGGAACTCGACACCGAGAAGATCTCGGCGGAGCTGGTGCAGGGCGTGCTCAAGCTGCGGATTCCAAAGACGGAACACGCTCAACCGCGACGCATCAATGTCGACGTGACCTGAGCGCCCGGCCGCGACGAGGCGAAAGACAGGTCGCCGTCGCGCAAGAAGTCGCGCAAAAGAAAAAGGGTTAGGACGCGTGAACGTCCTAACCCTTTAAGAGAGTGGTGCGGCTGGCAGGAATTGAACCCACGACCCCTTGGTTCGTAGCCAAGTACTCTATCCAACTGAGCTACAGCCGCACAGCTTTCGATTATAGCGCCAATTTTCGGTATCTGTCGACGCATCGGTTTTTGTTTTGCAAAAGACCGAGCGCGGGAGCAGACCTGAACTTCAATGAATGCCTGGTAGGCCGTCCTGGGCTTGAACCAGGGACCAACGGATTATGAGTCCGCTGCTCTAACCAACTGAGCTAACGGCCCACGCGCCCCGGATTCTAGTGGGCCGCGACGCCGTGCCCTACTTGCGGTGGCTCAGCGCGTTGGTGACCAGCTTCGAGGTGATGTCGACAATCTGGATCATGCGCTCATACGGCATCCGCGTGGGACCGATGACCCCCAGCGTGCCGACCACCTGTCCGTCGACCTCGTAGTTCGCGCTGACGATCGACAGGTCGTCGAAGGGCACCACCTGGCTTTCGCCGCCGATGAAGATGCGCACGCCCTCCGCCTGGCTCGAGACATCCAGCAGGCGCATCAGCTGGGTCTTGTGCTCGAACAGCTCGAAGGCGCGCCGCAGGTGGCTCATGTCGCTGGAGAAGTCGGTCACCGCCAGCAGGTTGCGCTCGCCCGCGATCACGACTTCGTCCTGGGCCTCGGTCATGACCTCGGAGCTGACCTGCACGGCGGCCTGCATCAGCGCCGCGATCTCGCCGCGCAATTGCTCGACCTCGGACTGCAGGCGGTCGCGCACCTGCTCGATCGTCAAGCCGGCAAAGTGGGCATTGATGTAGTTCGACGCCTCGACCAGCTGCGACTGCGAGTAGTCGACCTCGGGGAATATCACCCGGTTCTGAACGTCGCCGTCGGGCGCGACGATGATCACCAGCAGACGGCGGTCGGCCAGCCGCAGGAACTCGATCTGCCGGAACACCGAGGCACGCCGCGGCGCCATCACCACGCCGACGAACTGCGACATGTTCGACAGCAAGTGGGCGGCGTTCGTGATCACCTTCTGCGGCTGGTCGGGCGCCAGGCTCGGCGCCGAGGCCGAGGTGAACTGCTCGTGCTGCGCGGTCAGCATGGTGTCGACRAACAGCCGATAGCCGCGGGCGGTCGGAATGCGACCCGCGGAAGTGTGGGGGCTTGCGATCAGCCCGAGCACCTCGAGGTCGGACATCACGTTGCGGATGGTCGCCGGCGACAGGTCCAGCCCCGGCGCACGGGAAAGCGTGCGCGATCCCACGGGCTGCCCGTCGGCGATGTAGCGCTCGACGAGAGTCTTCAGCAGCAACTTGGCACGGTCGTCCAGCATCGAATGATTTTAATGTTGTAATTTGTGAATGAGCTCCCGCTTTCGGCATGTCGCACTGATCGGTAAATACCAGGCCTCCGGCGCCCGGGCGCAATGCGGCGCGCAGGACGACATCATGGAAGGCATCGGCGCCTTCCTCGAATCGCAGGGCTGCAAGGTGTTCGTCGAGAAGTCGCAATCCGACGCCGTCGAAACCGGCCCCTATCCCGCGCTGACGGTGGAAGAAATCGGCCAGCAGTGCGAGCTCGGCCTGGTGGTCGGCGGCGACGGCACCATGCTCGGCATCGGTCGCCAGCTCGCGCCGCACGACGTGCCGCTGATCGGCATCAACCGCGGCCGGCTCGGCTTCATCACCGACATCTCGCTCGACAACTACCAGGCGACGCTGATCCCGATGCTGGCCGGCGACTACGAGGAAGACCTGCGCACGCTGATGAAGGCGCGGGTGATGCGCGGCGACGAATCGGTGTTCGACACCCTGGCAATGAACGACGTGGTGGTCAATCGCGGCGCCACCTCGGGCATGGTCGAGCTGCGGGTCACGGTGGGCGCCCATTTCGTCGCCAACCAGCGCGCCGACGGCATGATCATCGCGACCCCCACCGGATCGACCGCCTATGCGCTGTCGGCCGGCGGGCCGCTGCTGCATCCCGCGGTGCGGGGCTGGGTGCTGGTGCCGATCGCGCCGCACACGCTGTCGAACCGGCCGCTGCTGCTGCCGGACGCGGACGAGGTCACGATCGAACTGGTCGGCGGGCGCGACGCCAGCGCCAATTTCGACATGCAATCGCTGGCCACGCTGGCCATCGGCGACAAGGTGATGGTGCGCCGCTCCGACTACCGGGTGCGCTTCCTGCATCCCAAGGGCTGGAGCTACTTCGACACCTTGCGCCGCAAACTGCACTGGAACGAAGGGGGATCTTGAGATGGCGTTGAGGCGCATTGCGCTGCGGGATTTCGTGATCGTGCATGCGCTCGAGCTCGATCTGGCCGGCGGCTTCACGGTGCTCACCGGCGAGACCGGTGCCGGCAAGTCCATCCTGATCGACGCGCTGCAGCTGGCGCTCGGCAACCGGGCCGATGCCGGCGCGGTGCGCGAAGGCGCCGAGCGGCTGGACGTGAGCGTCGAATTCGACACCGACCCGGGCCTGGCCGACTGGCTGGAGGAAGGCGGCTTCGAGGGCGGTGATGTCCTGCTGCTGCGCCGCACGGTCGACCTCCAGGGCCGCAGCCGCGGCTGGATCAACGGCAGTCCGGCCACCGCCACCCAGTTGCGCGAGCTCGGCGACCGCCTGCTCGACATCCACGGCCAGCACGCCTGGCAAAGCCTGACGCGGCCGGAAGCCGTGCGCGGCCTGCTCGACGCCTATGCCGGCRTCGACACCGGCGCGCTCGAGACGGCCTGGCAAGGCTGGCGCCAGGCGATCGCCGCGCTCGAGACTGCCCGCTCGGCCCAGGACTCGCTGCAGCGCGAACGGGAGCGCCTGCAATGGCAGGTGGCCGAGGTCGCCAAGCTGGCGCCGGGCGAGGACGAGTGGGAAGAACTCACCGCCAGCCACAGCCGCATCTCCAACGCCCAGGCACTGATCGATGCAGCCGAGGGCGCCAGCAGCGCGCTCGAGGACGACGACAGCGGCGCCCTGGCTGCGCTGGCCCGCGCCCTCGCGCTGCTGCAGAACTGCGAGCACATCGAGCCGGAATTCAAGGCGCTGGGCGAAGTGCTCGCCTCCAGCGTGGCCCAGGCCTCGGACGCCGCGCATTCGCTGCACAGCTACCTGCGCCAGGCCGACACCGACCCCGAGCGGCTGGCCGAGCTGGACGAACGCATGGGCCTGTGGATGTCGCTGGCCCGCCGCTACAGGCGCACACCGGCCGAGCTGCCGGCGCTGTTCACCGGCTGGCAGGCCGAGTTGAAGGCGCTCGATGCCCAGAGCGATCTCGAGGCGCTCGAACGCGCCGAGCAATCGGCGCAGCAGATCTACCTGAAAGAGGCCAAGGCGCTCGCCAAGGCCCGCAAGCAGGCCGCGCCCAAGCTCGCGCAGGCAGTCACGCAGGCCATGCAGGAACTCGGCATGAAGGGCGGCCGCTTCGAGGTCGCGCTGCAGCCCTTCGCACAACCGAGCCGTTCGGGCCTCGAAGACATCGCCTTCCTGGTCAGCGGACATGCCGGCAGCACGCCGCGCTCGATCGGCAAGGTGGCCTCCGGCGGCGAACTCTCGCGCATCGCCCTGGCCATCGCGGTGACGACCAGCGAGCTCGGCGCCGCCCAGACCCTGATCTTCGACGAGGTCGATGCGGGCGTCGGCGGCGCCGTGGCCGAAACCGTCGGCCGGCTCATGAAACAGCTCGGCCGCGACCGCCAGGTGCTGGCCGTGACCCACCTGCCGCAGGTGGCGGCCTGCGCCGACCACCACCTCGTGGTCGCCAAGCGCCAGACCGCCGCCAAGGGCCAGGACGCCGCGCGCACCGAGAGCAGCGTCGCGGCAATCGACGACGAAGGCCGGGCGCAGGAAATCGCCCGCATGCTGGGCGGCGAACGCGTGTCCCGCACTTCGCTGGCGCATGCGCGCGAGATGCTGGGGCAGAAGGCGACGGCGGCGGCGTCATGAGCCTTGAACTCGTACTGATCACCGGCATGTCGGGCTCCGGCAAGTCCGTCGCCCTGCACGCGCTCGAAGACGCCGGCTACTACTGCGTCGACAACCTGCCGCCCGAGCTGCTCTCGCCTTTCATCGCGCTGCAGCAGCAACAGCAGGCGGCCAAGGTCGCGATCGCGATGGACGTGCGAAGCGGCGTCTCGCTGCCGCTGGTGCCGCACCAGCTCGAAGGCCTGCGGCAGCAGGGCGTGTCGTTGCGCTCGCTGTTCCTCGACGCCACCACCGATGCGCTGGTGCGCCGCTATTCCGAGACCCGGCGCCGGCACCCGCTGTCGCGCCAGGAAGGCCGCACCACCGATGCGCCGGAGCAGCAGCGCGTCCTGATCCAGGCGATCGAGCTCGAGCGCGAACTGCTGGCGGACCTGCGCGACGGCGCCGACGTCGTCGACACCAGCATCATTCGCCCGGCCCAGCTGCAGAGCTACGTCAAGGCGCTGATCTCGGCCCCCGAGAGCGCGCTCACGCTGGTGTTCGAGTCCTTCGCGTTCAAGCGCGGCGTGCCGCTCGACGCCGACTTCGTGTTCGACGTCCGCATGCTGCCCAACCCGCACTACGTGCCGGCGCTGCGGGCGCTGACCGGACGCGATGCGCCCGTGATCGAGTGGCTGCGCGAGGACGAAGACGTGGCCCGGATGTACGGCGACATCGAGCAGTTCCTGGGCCGCTGGCTCGACGCCCTGGCGCGCGACCATCGCAGCTACGTCACCGTGGCCATCGGCTGCACCGGCGGCCAGCACCGCTCGGTGTTCCTGGTGGAGCAGCTGGCGCGCGGCTTCGGCGCCCGCTGGGCCGCGCTCAAGCGGCACCGCGAGCTCGACGGAATCTAGGGCCTGTTCACAGGCCCTAACCCTCCTGGGCGATCAGCTTGCGCACCGGCGCGGGCAGCCCCAGCGCGGTCCACTCGCCGGTGGCGAACCAGTCGCCTGCTCCGGCCGTCGGCGTGGTGCCGCGGCTGTCGACGCCAACCGGATGCAGATGCAGATCCTTGTGCGTGAGCACGTGCAGAAAGGCGACGTCGTCGCGGGCGTTGGCGCGGTCCCGGGCGGCCAGCGTTTCCAGCAGTGCGGCACGGCTCTCGAAGATCGGCAGGCAGTAGAGCCCGGCCCAGATGCCGCGCGACGGCCGCTTCTCCAGCCACACGCGCCCTTGGGCGTCCCGGGCCAGCAACATCCACAGCGACTGGGAACTGCGCCGCAGCTTGCGCGTCTTGACCGGATAGCTTTCGGGCGCGCCCTGTTCGCGTGCTGCGCACAGGTCGCTGACCGGGCAGATCATGCAACTGGGCTTGCGCGGCAGGCAGACCGTGGCGCCCAGGTCCATCAGCCCCTGGGTGTAGCGGGCGATGCCGGGCCGATCCTTTGCCGGCGGCAGCAGTTCGGTGGCCTCGTTCCACAGCAGGCGCTCCTGGGCCGCGGAAGACATGTCGCCGTCGAAGGCCAGCAATCGCGTGAGCACCCGCTTCACGTTGCCGTCGAGGATCGCCACCCGCTCGCCGAAGCAGAAGGCCGCGACCGCCGCAGCGGTCGAGCGGCCGATGCCGGGCAAGGTCTGGAGCTCGGCCGCCGTGCGCGGAAATTCGCCGCCGAAGCGCGAGACCACTTCCTGCGCGCAGCGATGCATGTTGCGCGCACGGCTGTAGTAGCCCAGTCCGCTCCAGAGTCCAAACACCTCGTCCTCGGTGCCTGCCGCGAGCGCCGCCACCGACGGGAAGCGCGCCAGGAAGCGCGCGAAGTAGCCCAGCACGGTCGAGACCTGCGTCTGCTGCAGCATCACTTCGGACAGCCACACGCGGTAGGGATCCTGGGTGTTCTGCCACGGCAGCTCGCTGCGCCCGTGGCTGCGCTGCCAGGCGACGATGCGCTCCGCGAAAACCGGTGCCAGCATCCGAGCCGCCTCGCGACCCGCGCCGCATGAAGCCGGCGCGTTCAAAGCCAGAAACACCGCGGAACCGGCTTCGCCGGGCCGCTGGTGTTGCCCCCAGTGAGGGGGTGGGCGGCTACACGAAGTGAGCCAACCTGGGGGTGAGCAAATTCAAGCCGCACTGAGTTCGACGCGCGCGGGCGGGGCGTTCGGCGCTTCGTTGCTGGCAAGCAAGGTGGTGAGTTCGAGCAGGCGCCGGTGCAGTTCCCCGAGGCTGCCTTCCTGCGCCGCCAGTTCCGACAGGCGCTCGTCGAGATTGCCTGCCGCGCCCTGGATGCGCTCGACGGCCTCGATCCGCTTGGTGAAATTGCGCCGTCTTTCCTTGAGCTGCGCGTCGAGCTGGGCGCCCGCCCCCTTGCTCCAGCGCTCCACCTCGGTCATCGCGGCCTCGTTGACCACGCGCAGCCGGCTCGCCAGCGCGCGCACCAGCTTGTCGCAGAAGTCCGGCTGTGCCAGCTTGAGCAGGTTGCCCACGCTCAGGTAATGGAGGTGGCTGCGTTCGATCTGGCTCAGCTGCTGTTCGAAGTCCGACAGGTCGGGCTCGGGCGGCGCCTGCAGCGTGAAGCCGTGCTCGGCATTGAGCTGGCGGAAGGTCGCATGCAGCATCGCCTGGATCTCGGCGCTGGTCGCCTGCACCTCGCGCAGATTGTTGCGCAGCGAGTCGAAGGTCTCGCCGTAGACCTTGCGCACGCTGAACTTGAGGCCGCGCCGCTTGAGGGCCGCCGCGAGCCGCGCCATGTCGGCCTTCAGCGCGGTGCTGCCGAGCACCGCATAGACCTCGCGCAGCAGCTTGCCCTGCACCGAGCGCAGCGCCAGGATGCGGGCGTTGCTGCCCTCGAACTCGGTCTGCTCCTGCTCGATGCGCGTACGCATGTGGCGAATCACCGATCCGTTCTTGCCGCGCAGGCCCTGCAGTTCGAGCGCCTGCTCGGAGAGGTCGCGCTGGCGCACGTTGAGGATGCGCGCCGCCTCGGCCCTGAGCGCGACGATGCCGGCGTCGACGGCCAGGCGCAGCATGAGCTCGCGCTTGCCGAGCAGGCCCTCGCCGAGCACGGCCTCCAGCGCCGGCAGCCGGCTGGCCTGCAACAGCGGCGCGTCGCGGCGGATCTTGGCCTGCAGCCCCTTTTGCGCCGACACCGGCAGCACCTGCGGCAGCGGCACGCCGAGCAGCTCGGCGGCGCCCTTGCGCTGGCGCTGGATCTGGGCGTCGACCTGGGCCGGCGTGCTCAGGATGTCCCACATGGTGTCGATCTTGTTGAGCACCACGATCCGGGTGTCGGCGAGATCGCCTTCGGTGACCAGGTGCTCGCGCCAGATGGAAAGGTCCGACCGCGTCACGCCGGTGTCCGCGCCCAGGATGAAGACCACCGCATGGGCCTGAGGAATCAGGCTCACGGTGAGCTCCGGCTCGGCGCCGATGGCGTTGAGGCCGGGCGTGTCCAGGATCACCAACCCCTGCTCCAGCAACGGATGCGGCATGTTCAGCACCGCATGGCGCCAGCGCGGAATCTCGACCCGCCCGTCCGAATCGGGCACCGGGTTGTCGTCGGGAACGTCGTCGCTCCAGAAGCCCAGCGCACGGGCTTCGGCCAGCGGCACCCAGCGGACTTCCGCGACCTTGCTCATCGCCTCCGACAGCTGTTCGGCGTTCTCGACATCGATCGCGATCTCGGTCCAGCGTTCGGGCTCGTCGCGCCAGTGCGCCAGTGAATGGGCTTCGAGCCGGGTTTCGATCGGCAGCAGCCGCAGGCTCGGCGGAAAAGCAGCGTCATAGCCCAGCTCGGTCGGGCACATGGTCGTGCGGCCCGCGCTGGCCGGCATGATCCGCCGGCCGTAGCCGGCAAAGAAGATCGCGTTGATCAGCTCGGATTTGCCGCGCGAGAACTCGGCCACGAAAGCGACCATGACCTTGCTGGTTCGCAACTGCGATTCCAGATCCCGCAGCCGCTCGGCCACGCTCTGGTTCAGTAGCTCGTTTTCATTCAGCCAGCGGGACAGCCACTTGAGCCGGTGCGCAAAATTGCGCCGCCAAGCGCCGTGCTTGTCGAATTGCTGATTGAATGAATCGGTCAAGGCAGGATTTGTAAAGACGACTTACAAAATATAGCATCGGCACGCGCAACGGAAGTCATTCGCCCGCGCGATTCAGTGCTTTTGGCACACAGGACAGAAATAGGTTACGCGCTGGCCCTGCCGGATCGCCCGCACCGGTGTCGCGCAGACCCGGCACGGCTCGCCCTTGCGGCCGTAGACAGTGGCTTCGAGCTGGAAGTAGCCGCTCTGGCCGTCCACGTTCGAGAAGTCGCGCAAGGTGCTGCCTCCGCGCTCGACCGCACGCGCCAGGATGTCGCGCACCGCGGCATGCAGCCGCAGCGCACGCGGCCGGCTGATCCGCGCAGCCGACAGCGTCGGCCGGATGCCGGCCAGAAAGAGCGCCTCGGAGGCATAGATGTTGCCCACGCCCACCACCACGTCGCCGGCCAGCAGCACCTGCTTGATCGGCGCCCGGCGCCGACGCAGGCCGGCGTGGAAGGCCTCGAAATCGAAATCATCGCCGAGCGGCTCCATGCCCAGGCCGCCGAGCAGCTTGCGTGCGAGCAGAGAACCCTCGTCCTCCACGAAGACCACGGCGCCGAAGCGGCGCGGATCGTTGAGCCGCAGCGTGCCGCGGCTCGTGACCAGGTCGAAGTGATCATGCGCACCCGGCGCGGGCAACACGGCGTCGAAGCGCAGGCTGCCCGACATGCCCAGGTGCAGCAGCAGGAGGCCGGCGTCGAGGTCGACCAGCAGGTACTTGCCGCGCCGGCGCACGGCGCGCACCGTGCGCCCGACGAGTGCGCCAGGCTCGACCGCCAGCGCCCAGCGCAGGGGCTTCCCGAGGCGCACCGCATCGATGCGGGCGCCCGCGATGCGATCGGCGATTCCGCGGCGGGTGACTTCGACTTCGGGGAGTTCAGGCATGTGAGAAGGCTGACATCAAATCACGCCGGCGTTGAAGCCCCACGCGACATGGCGCAAAAGCCTTGGATTATTATGGCTTCGATGACCTTCCTGCCTCGCCGATCCCGTCTTGCGGCGGCCGCTTTCCTGGCTCTGATCGCGCTCGCAGCGCAGGGCCAGACCGAAGCGCCTGCCGCAGCGCCCACGAACCCCGCACCTCTTGTCGACCCTGCCGGGCAGTCCGCGGCGGCCAAGGCGACATCGCCCGCCCAACCCTCGGCCATGTCCGCCGAGCTGTTCTACGAGGTGCTGCTGGGCGAGCTCAACGCGCGCTCCGACCCCGGGACCGCCTACGGACTGGTGCTCGACGCGGCGCGGCGCGCGCGTGACGGCAAGCTGTTCCAGCGCGCGGTCGAGATCGCGCTGCAGGCGCGCTCGGGCGACTCCGCCCTGGCAGCCGCCCGAGCCTGGAAGGAAACGCTGCCCGACTCGAGGGAGGCTCGCCGCTTCGAACTCCAGATCCTGATCGCGCTGAACCGCATCGCCGACACGGTCGAACCGCTGCGCGCGGAGATCGCCGCCACGCCACAGGTCGAGCGGCCGTTCCTGATGGCCGTCATTGCGCGCAACTATTCGAGGGCGACGGACAAGAAGCTCGCGGCCTCGGTGGTCGAACAGGCGCTGGCCGACGAACTCGCGAGCCCCGCGACCGGCGGCGCCGCCTGGGCCACGGTCGGCCGCCTGCGCCTCGGCGCTGGCGACACGTCCGGCGCGCTCGAAGCCGCCATCAAGGGACAGCAGCTGGACCCCTCCGCGGAAGGGCCGGCCCTGGTCGCGCTGGACCTGATCGACCCCAGCCAGCCGCTGGCCGAACCGATCGTCAAGCGCTACCTCGCCGGGCCGAAGGCGCAGCCCGAGATGCGTGTCGCCTACGCCCGGGTGCTGGTCGAAGGCCGTCGTTACGCGGAAGCCTCGGCCGAACTCTCGGCCCTCACGGCGGCCCGACCCGAATTGCCCGAACCCTGGTTGCTGCTCGGCAGCCTCCAGACCCAGGCGCGCCAGGACAAGGCGGCCGAGGCCTCGATCAAGCGCTTCATCTCGCTCGCGCCCACGCTGCGCGACCCCGAAGGCCGCGAGCGCGGCTTGACCCAGGCCTACCTGCTGATGGCGCAGCTGTCGGAGCGGCGCAAGGACTTCACCGGCGCCGAAAGCTGGCTGGCCCGCATCGACAGCACCKACGACCTGATCGGCGCGCAGGCGCGGCGGGCCGCGCTGCTCGCGCGCCAGGGCAAGCTATCGGAGGCGCGCGAACTGGTGCGCAGCCTGCCCGAACGCACCGCGGACGAGAAGAAGCAGAAGTTCCTGACCGAAGTGCAGCTGCTGCGCGATGCCAAGCAGCACCAGGCCGCGTTCGACATGCTGGCCCAGGCCAGCACGGCAGCGCCGACCGACACCGACCTGATCTACGACCAGGCCATGGTGGCCGAGAAGCTGAACCGCCTCGACGAGATGGAGCGCCTGCTGCGCCGCGTGATCGAACTCAAGCCGGACAACCAGAACGCCTACAACGCGCTCGGCTATTCGCTGGCCGATCGCAAGGTGCGGCTGGAGGAGGCCCGCACGCTGATCCAGAAGGCCGTGCAGCTGGCGCCCGACGATCCGTTCATCGCCGACAGCCTGGGGTGGGTCGAGTACCGGCTGGGCAACACGGCCGAGGCGCTGCGCGTCCTCGAGGACGCCTACAAGCGCCGCCCCGACCCTGAAATCGGCGCCCATCTCGGCGAGGTGCTGTGGGCCGCCGGCCAGCGCGACCGCGCGGTGGTCATCTGGAAAGAGGCGTCGCTCGCGGATGCGGACAACGAGACGCTGCAGGAAACGCTCAAGCGCCTGCACGTGAAACTTTGAACCGGCGCAGGGCGCTGCTGGCCGGCTGGGCCGGCCTGCTGCTGGCCGGCTGCGCAAGCCCCGGTGGCCCGTCC
>NZ_JBFUCI010000110.1:0-15646 GCF_056405335.1 Variovorax sp. P1_H12_2 | reverse complement strand
GGGATGACCAGCATGCGCTCGGAGTCGTTCAGGTTTCGGACAGGTGCGCCTCATAGCATCCAGACATGCTGACGCAGGTTTCTCCTTCAACGCCTCGCCAGGCTCGCCCCCTGGCGGAGCGCCGTGCGGCGCCCGCCGCTGCACACCATGACTTTCGAGGTGCCAGCACCGAACGACCGTTGCCTTCCGGCTTGCTGGCGCTTCTGCTGGTCGTATTGGCAGTCGTCTGGTTCGCTTCGCTGGCCACGCGCTCGCTGATCAGTCCGGACGAGGGGCGCTACGCGAGCCTCGCCTGGGAAATGCTGCGCAGCGGCGACTGGGTCACTCCGCGATTGAACGGGCTGCTCTATTTCGAGAAGCCTCCGTTGCAATACTGGGCCAGCGCCCTCTTCCTCCACCTGTTCGGCATGAATGTCTTCGCAGCGCGCCTGTGGCCCGCGCTGGCCGGCTTTCTCACGGTGCTGGCCGTCGGTGGAACAGCGTGGCGGCTGTGGGGCAGGGAAACCGGCATCCGCAGCCTGGCCATAGCGGCATCCATGACCTGGGTCTTCGGCAACGCGCACTTCCTGACGCTCGACGCAAGCCTGACCCTGTTCCTCACCATCGCCCTCTGCGCGGTCCTGATCGCCGAGCAGGCTTGCGGCACGGCTTCCGAGCGCAGGAACTGGATATGGGTCGCCTGGGCAGCGATGGCCGGCGCGGTGCTCAGCAAGGGATTGGTGGGCCTCCTGATTCCCGGCGCCACGCTCGTGCTGACCTGCCTCTGGCGCCGCGATTTCGGCCTGTGGCGCCGGATGCACTGGGTGTCCGGTTTGTTGATCTTCCTCTTGCTCGCGGCGCCGTGGTTCGTGCTGGTCTCCCTGCGCAACCCGGCCTTTGCCCAGTTCTTCTTCATTCATGAACACTTCGCGCGCTACCTGAGCAATGTTCATCAACGCGAAGGCGCGTGGTGGTACTACCTGCCATTGCTTCTGGCCGGGATGTTCCCGTGGACCAGTGCGCTGCCGTGGCTGTGGCCCAAGCGCGCAGCCTCCGGTCCAACACCAGCCATCGCGCCGCAGGGTCTGCTGATCGCCTATTCGGCCTTCGTTCTGCTGTTCTTCAGCGCCAGCGGATCGAAACTGCCGTCCTACATCCTGCCGATGTTCCCGGCGCTGGCGCTCCTCATCGGACTTCGGCTCCAGCAGGCGAGTCCCCTTGCGCTGCGTCGCCACCTGTTGTTCCCCGTCGCGGTCTGGGCGATCGTCCTGGTCGCCTCCACGCAGAGCTCAAGGATCGCTTCGCACTCCACGTCGGCCGAGGTGTTCGCGCAGCTGGGCACCGGAGCGCTCTGGGGTGCGGTGACCTTCCTGTCGTTCGCGGCCTTCGCGTGGTGGTTGCTGCGGCGGCGCGGTGCCACGCTGGCCATCGCGACGCTGGCGCTCGGCCATGTCATGAGCATGACGATCGTGATGGCGGCGCACGAGCCCTTCGGGCAACTCAAGAGCGCGGCACCTTTCGTGTCGGCATTGCAGCCGGTACTGCAGTCGGGTGCCCCCGTCTTCGCGGTCCGCGCCTACGACCAGACGCTGCCTTTCTACCTGCGCCGCGAGGTCACGCTGGTGGACTACCAGGACGAGTTCGCCATGGGACAGGCCCTGGAGCCGAACCGCTCGATCGAATCGCTCGACGAGTTTGTTGCGCGCTGGCAGTCGCTTCCAGAGGCCGCGGYCTACATGGACTTTCCGAGCTACGGCGAGCTGCATGAGCGTGGCCTTCCGATGCGTATCATCTATCAGGATTCACGACGAGTGGTGGTGTCGAGAAAATGAAAATCATCGACTTCGCATGGGTGCTGACCGGCGTCCTTCTGAATGCCGCCGCCCAGTTGTTCCTGAAGGCCGGGGCGCGCAGCGTGGGCGCCATTTCCATGAGCGACGGCAGCGCCGCTCTCTGGCGCAGCGCGGCCGGGCTCGCGCAACATCCCGGCATCCTCGGCGGCCTCGTCTGCTACGCGGTCAGCGTGGTGGTCTGGATCGTCGCGCTTTCCCGGGTCGACGTGAGCATCGCCTATCCGATGCTGTCGATCGGCTATGTCGTCAACGCGGCGCTCGCCTGGTGGCTGTTCGGCGAGCAGGTCGACGCGCAGCGCTGGCTCGGCATTGCCGTCATCATCATCGGCGTGGTCCTGGTGGCGCGCAGCGGGAGCACGCAATGAGCACGAATACAGCGGCCTTCCTCCCTTTCACCCGCCCCTCGATCGATGAGCAAACCATCGCGGAAGTCGGCGAGGTGCTCCGGTCCGGATGGCTCACCACCGGGCCGAAGTGCCAGGCGCTCGAGGCTGAACTGTCCAGGCGTTGCGGCGGGCGTCCCGTGCGGCTGGTCAATTCCGGCACAGCCTCGCTCGAACTGGCATTGCGCCTGTGCGACATCGGTCCGGGCGACCAGGTCATCACCACGCCGCTGAGCTGGGTCGCCACCGCCAACGTCGTGCTGGCGGTCGGCGCCACCCCGGTGTTCGTCGATGCCGATGCGACGACGCGCAACATCGACCTCGACCGGATCGAGACGGCCCTCACACCGCGCACGCGGGCGCTGATACCGGTCGATCTGGCTGGGCTGCCCGTGGACCGGACGCGGCTCAACGAGATCGCGGCAACGCATGGCCTGCGGGTCGTCGAGGATGCCGCGCAATCCTTCGGCGCTCAATGGGACGGTCGCGCCATCGGCAGCTTCGGCGACCTCGTCTCCTTCAGCTTCCACGCCAACAAGAACCTGACCTCGGGCGAAGGCGGCTGCCTGGTGATGAACAACGACGAAGAGGCGCGGCGCTTCGAGTTGCTGCGCCTGCAGGGCGTCATCCGACTGCCCGGCGGCGGCATGGACGTCGAGGCATGGGGCGCCAAGGCGAACATGACCGACATCGCGGCAGCGATCGGCCTGGGTCAACTGCGCAGCATCGACGACTTCAACGCCCGTCGCCGACAGCTCGCGCGGCGCTATTTCGAGCGCTGGGACCGCACGCTCGGATTCGATCTGCCACCCGAGGACGCGGACGGGCACGGCAACTGGCACATGTTCCAGCCGCTGCTGCCGCACGATCTTGCATCGGCGCGCGCGGACTTCGTCGACGCCATGAAGAACCAGGGCATCGGCGTCGGCGTGCACTACCCCGCGATGCACCTGTTCTCGATGTTCCGGGCCATGGGTTACGCCCGCGGGGACTTCCCGGTCGCCGAGGACATTGGCGCACGCACGGTCACGCTGCCGCTCTTTCCGGCCATGACCGACGCCGACGTCGACCGCGTCTGCGACAGCGTGGCCGCAGTGGTGGCTCAATTGCGGAGGGCTCGGCGATGACTGTGCTGCAGGCGGTTCCTCACCACGACCCCGACATCGAGATCCCGGCCGACGCCCCTTCGCTGAGCGTCGTGATTCCGGTCTACAACGAGGAGCAGGGCCTCGCGGCCCTGTTCGCCCGGCTCTATCCCGCGCTCGACGCGCTCGGCTCGTCCTACGAGGTGATCTTCATCAACGACGGCAGTCGCGACCGCTCGGCCGCAGTGCTCGCGGCGCAGTTCGAGCGCCGTCCCGACGTGACCCGGGTGATTCTCTTCAACGGCAATTTCGGCCAGCACCGGGCGATCCTGGCGGGCTTCGAGCACTGCCTGGGCGAGCGCATCGTCACGCTCGACGCCGACCTCCAGAACCCACCGGAAGACATCCGGCTGTTGCTGGAAGCGATGGACCAGGGGCACGACTGCGTCGGCTCGATCCGCCGCGACCGCCAGGATTCGGCCTGGCGGCGCTGGGCGTCGCGCGCCATGAATCGCCTGCGCCACCGGCTTACGGGCATCGTGATGACCGACCACGGCTCGATGCTGCGCGCCTACAGCCGCAACGTCGTGCAGCTCATCAACCAGTGCAACGAGATGAACACCTTCATCCCGGCGCTGGCGCTGCAGTTCTCCCGCAACCCGGCCGAAGTGGAGGTCGGTCACGAGGAGCGGCATGCGGGCGAGTCGAAGTACTCGTTCTACAGCCTGGTGCGCCTCAACTTCGACCTGGTGACCGGCTTCTCGCTGGTTCCGCTGCAGGCTTTCTCGCTGCTTGGCATTGTGGTGTCGATGCTCTCCGCACTGCTGTTCGTGGTGCTGGCAACGCGCCGGCTCGTGATGGGCCCCGAAGTGGGCGGTGTGTTCACGCTCTTCGCCCTGCTCTTCCTGCTGGTGGGGCTGGCCCTGTTCGGCATCGGGCTGCTGGGCGAATACGTCGGGCGCATCTACCAGGAAGTGCGCGCGCGGCCGCGCTACGTCATCAATGCGGTGCTCGAGCGCAAGCGGCCATGAAGCCTGATCTGCCCGCACGAGCGATCGTCTTCGCCTACCACGACGTCGGCGTACGCTGCCTGCGCGTGCTGCTCGACGCCGGTGTCGAGGTGCCGCTGGTCGTCACCCACGACGATGCCGCCGGCGAGAACATCTGGTTCGGCAGCGTGGCCGAGGTCGCGAAGCGGCACGGACTGCGCTGCGCGAAGCCGGCCGATCCCCACCTGCCCGAACTGCTGGCCGAGGCGACGGCAGCGAAGCCGGACTTCCTGTTCTCCTTCTACTACCGCCACATGCTCAAGGCCTCGTGGCTGCAGGTGCCCCGCTGCGGTGCCTTCAACATGCACGGCTCGCTGCTGCCTCAGTACCGTGGCCGCGCGCCGGTCAACTGGGCCGTCATCGAAGGCGCGACCCGGACCGGCGCCACGCTGCATCGCATGAACGAGAAGCCCGACAACGGCGCCATCGTCGATCAGTGCGCGGTGCCGATCCTCATCGACGACACCGCCCACGAGGTCTTCACAAAGGTCACCGTCGCCGCGGAGATCGTGCTGGCGCGCAGCCTGCCGCGGCTGCTGGCCGGCACGACCGAGGAAATCCCCCAGGACCTTTCGCAAGGTCGCTACTTCGGTGGTCGCAGGCCGGAAGACGGCCTCATTCCCGCCACTGCGAACGCCCGGCAAATCCACAACCTCGTGCGTGCGCTCGCGCCACCCTACCCCGGCGCCTTCTGCCGTATCAACGGACAGCGGGTCCAGATCGACCGCACCCGGCTCGTCGAACAGCGACAGCACGCACCCGGTGCGGGCCTTCGATGGCTGAGCGACGCCGGCGCGCTCTGGCTGCTGGCAGCCGATGGCAGCACCCTCGAAGTGCTGGCCGCGCACGGCGATTCCGGCGCGCTCGATCCTGCCGGCTTCGAACAACGCTTCGGCGGGCGCTGCGTGCCCACTGACATCTGAATCACTTTCAACCACGAGTTGCCTGCAATGCTCAAAGTCCTCATCCTCGGCGTCAACGGCTTCATCGGCCACCACCTCACCCGTCACATCCTCGAGACCACGGATTGGCATGTCTATGGAATGGACATGCAGTCGGAGCGGGTGGCGCCCTGGCTTCACGACCCGCGCTTCCATTTCTTCGAAGGCGACATGACGATCAACAAGGAATGGATCGAATACCACGTCAAGAAGTGCGATGTCGTCCTGCCCCTGGTCGCGATCGCGACGCCGGCGACCTATGTCCAGGAACCGCTGCGTGTCTTCGAACTCGATTTCGAAGCCAACCTGCCGATCGTCCGGCAGTGTCTCAAGTACAACAAGCGGGTGGTGTTTCCATCCACCAGCGAGGTCTACGGCATGTGCACGGATGCCGCCTTCGATCCCGAAGCATCGAACATGGTCTACGGCCCGATCAACAAGCCGCGCTGGATCTATGCCGCCGCCAAGCAACTGATGGACCGCGTCATCCATGCCTACGGCCAGCAGGACGGCCTGCGCTACACGCTCTTCCGTCCGTTCAACTGGATCGGCCCGGGGCTCGACAGCCTGCACACGCCCAAGGAAGGCTCAAGCCGCGTCATCACCCAGTTCCTCGGCCACATCGTGCGCGGTGAGCCGATCCGCCTGGTCGATGGCGGCAGCCAGCAGCGCGCCTTCACCTATGTGGACGACGGCATCGACGCACTGGTCAAGATCATCGCCAACAAGGACGGCGTGGCCGACTCGAAGATCTACAACATCGGCAATCCTGCCAACAACCATTCCATCCGCGCGCTGGCCGAGATGATGGTCCAGCTGGCGCGCACCCTGCCCGAATACCGCGACGCGGCCGAGGCGGTGCGGCTGGTCGACGTCTCGTCGGCCGACTACTACGGACGCGGCTACCAGGACGTGACGCATCGGGTGCCGGACATCCGCTCGACCATGCAGGACCTGGACTGGAAGCCGAAGGTCGACATGCAGCAAGCGCTGGACAGCCTGTTTGCCTACTATCGCGACGAGGCCGAGGCAGCCGCCGACCTCGCGATCTGAGGCGATGGCCTGCATCGCACTCAAGGTCGACGTCGACACCTTGCGCGGCACCCGCGAAGGCGTGCCCCGGCTGCTGACGGTCCTGCGGCTCGCCGGGGCCCGGGCCACCTTCTTGTTCAGCCTCGGGCCCGACCACACCGGCCGGGCCATCCTGCGCGTGTTCCGTCCCGGCTTTCTGAGCAAGGTTGCGCGCACCTCGGTCGTCGAGCACTACGGCTTGCGTACCCTGATGTACGGCGTCCTGCTGCCGGGTCCCGACATCGGGCGACGTGAAGCCGCCACGCTTCGGTCAGTCCGCGACGCCGGCTTCGAGGTCGGCGTGCATTGCTGGGACCATGTCGAATGGCAGGACCGGCTCCTGCTGCGCGACGCCGAATGGGCCAGGCGCCAGATGCAACTCGCGGTGGAGCGCCACACGGAGGTCTTCGGCGCACCGCCGCGGATGCATGGCGCGGCGGGATGGCAGTTCAACGCCGCCGCCGCGCAGGCGGAGACCGCGCTGGGCATCAAGGTGGCGTCGGACGCGCGCGGTTGGTCGCCCTTCATACCGGTGGCAGACGACGGCCGCGCCATCGGACCGCCGCAGTTCCCGACGACCCTGCCCACGCTCGACGAACTGATCGGCATCGACGGCCTCGATGCGGACAACGTCCATGCCCATCTGCTGTCGCTCACGACCGACCCCGACACGGACCATGTCTACACCCTGCACGCCGAACTCGAAGGCATGAAACTCATGCCGGCCTTCGAGCGCCTGCTGCGGGGCTGGAAGGCGCAGGGGCACAGCCTGGTCGCCGTCGGCGATCTCGCGGCCGCGACCGAGCTGGCCGAGCTTCCGCGGCACTTGCTGGTGCAAGGTGAGGTCGCAGGACGCTCCGGGGTGCTCGCGGTGCAAGGCCCCGCGTGGCCCGCGGCCGATGCGCCGGCGGCGTGAGTCACCCGGTATTGCGACGAATTCTGTGAAAGGGTTTTCCCGCATCAGAACCGGACGGAAGCTCGGTCGTTCATGCCCGCAGGCAAGCCCAGGGCTTGCAGGATGAGGCGCTGGTAGACGGGCCACTCCTGCTTTGCGTTTTCGATGGCCAGCTTGTCCAGCGGGAGGAGTTCGAACAGCGTATCGGTCAGGCGCCGGTAGTCCCGGTACAGGGCAACCAACCCTGCGAGGCCTGCCAACCCGCGGCGTGCGCTGTAGGGCGCCGCGAGCTTCCAGTTGACCTGGTAGGCCACCCAGTCCGCGCCTCGCTCCTCGCAGACCGTCCGGATGGCTCGCTCGACGTCTTCCTGGCGAAAGTACACGACAAGAGGATTCAGCGGCGCAATGGTCGTGGCCACGGCTCGCGCATGGTCGGCGAGGATCGCCGGGTCGGATTCCATCAGGAACAGATTCGTGAGGTCGCCGTGGAACAATTGGCCGTCCATCACGCGGACGATGCCGTCGGCCCGCGACGCTTCCACCAGCGAGGCCCACCTGGCGACACTTCGGGCAGCCAACTTCGCTGGTGTGGTGTCGAGCCACGGCTGGAACCAGTGTTCCAGCTCGTCTGTCGCCCGTACCGGGTGAGGATCCGCCCTTTCGTGGATGGGCAGTGCCTCCCGGTTCGCGTCCTGCAGGCTCTTGGCGATGAAGCGCATCGTGGTCGACTTGCCCGAGCCCATGATGCCCTCCACGATGACCAGGCGATGGCGATCCGGCGCACCGGGGATTGCAGTTGTCGACGGCGAGATGCTGAGTGGATTATTCACGCAGGCATGCACCGCCCGCGGGGGGAAAAGCCTTCACTGTCGTGTTTTGGTGCAGCGCACAATGCTCATTTCTCATTGGTGGTGGCACGTCGTGTGTGCGTCGGGACAGTGCGGTGCAGCACGTCATTTTGCTGCGTCGCCTGCCACCTGTTCCACAGAAAAACTTGCGAACGGCAACTCATCTGCGGTGGGCCGTCCGGCCGAGAAAACCCAAGACACGCGCGAACGATGCGTTGCGCGAGGTCGTCTCGCGCCCCCGCACCGATCACGCGCGGCTCCGACAAGTTCTTTCGAACTGCCTCTGCTTACTTGGCTCCCGCCATGTCAGGCGTGCCGCCCTGCTTGGCCGGCTTCCGGTTCGGATGGCGAGCATCGCGGGTATCGACGCGCGCCTCGCCGGCTGCTGCCGCCTTGCCGGTGCCAACCGGATTGAGTTCTTCCGAATTCGCCGTGTCGCCGGTAGGCTTCTTCACCTTGCCCTGCGGCCGCGCATCGACCTTGGCCTGCGCCTTGTCCTGCTGCTTGCTGTTGGTGATCACCTGCTCCTGGGACGTCGTATTTGCCGGGTTCTGGGCATAGGCACCCGTGGCGAAGAGACTGGCGATCATGATTGCGACTAACTTGCTCATTGCGGTTCCTTGATGGAGGTTAATGGAGAGGACCAGCCATTTAAACGCGCAGTGGCGCGACCCGTTGACGCAGATCGAGCCGACGCGCGTCGGTACAGGGCCTGTGGCCTTCCGGCCGCCATTCTGCCTAATGTCGGCCGGGCGGCAAGCAACTTCCAACGCCCTTTTTCGCCGCTTGAGGCTGTAAACCAACGTGTGGAGGCTCAGTTTCCGGCCTTTCCAACGCTCAATCCATGGCGACCTTGGCATCCTTGACCAGCTTTGCGTACTTGATCGTGTCGTCCTTGATCTGCGCGGCCATCTGAGCGGGGGTGTCGCCCACGGGCTCGGCCCCGATCTCTTCCATGCGCTTCCTGAACTCCGGCGACTGGATGATCTTCACCATCTCGGCGTTGAGCTTGTCGACCACTTCCCTGGGCGTTCCCGCCGGCGCCAGGATGCCGAACCAGGTCCCCTGATTGAAGTCCTTCATGCCGGCCTCTGCCAGCGTCGGCACATCGGGCAGCGTGCTCGACCGCTTGGCCGTCGTCACCGCCAATGCACGCAGCTTTCCGCCCTTGATGTGCTGCACCAGCGGCGTCAGCGTGTCGAAGGACATGTCGACCTGACCGCCGAGCAGGTCGGTGGTCAGCGGAGCGCTGCCCTTGTAAGGGACGTGCAGCAGTTCGACGCCGGCAATGCCGGAGAACTGCGTGCCGATCAGGTGCTGCACCGTGCCGTTGCCGTTCGAGCCATAGGACAGCTTGCCCGGCGCTGCCTTCGCCTGCGCGACCAGGCCCTTGACATCGGTCGCCGGGGACTTGGCGTTGACCACCAGCACGTTCGGCACCAGGGCCACGGTGGTGATCGGCGCAAAGCTCTTCTCGAAGTCGTAAGGCAGCTTCTTGTAGACGCTGGTGGCAATCGTGTGGTGCACCGCCCCCATCAGGAGCGTGTAGCCGTCCGGCTTGGCCTTGGCGACGTAGTCGGCACCGACCGTCGCACCGGCGCCCGGCTTGCTCTCCACGATCACCGGTTGCCCGATGCTTTGCGACAGCGGCGTGGTGATCGCGCGTGCCAGCGCGTCCGAACTTCCACCCGGCGGGAACGGCACGACCAAGGTGATCGGCTTGGCGGGATAGGCCTGCGCGGCGGCGAGCGACGCCGCGAAGCCGAAGGCGATCGCCGTGACGGCGGCACGGGGGCGAAGTGTCGAAGTTCTCATGCTTGTCTCCTTATGGKTGTGATGCGACTGTAGGGATCCACAGGTGTTCGATCCGGGCTGAAAGTGAATCCGTCGTTAACCTGAATTCAATAGTCCGGACGAACCATGGGGAGGCCTCGCTCAGATCTGCGCGATGCGCAGCAGGTTGGTGGTTCCGGAAGTGCCGAAGGGCATGCCCGCGGAGATCACGAGGGTGTGTCCCGAGGCGCCGAAGCCTTCCTTGCGCGCCGTGCGGCAGGCGAGCTCGCTCATCTCGGGAACGTCCACCACTTCGTGGCAGAGCACGGCATGCACGCCCCACACGAGCGCCAGGCGACGCGCCGTGGCGAGGCGAGGCGTCATGCCGATGATGGGCGCCCGCGGCCGCTCGCGCGCCATGCGGAGCGCCGAATAGCCAGAGCTGGTGTAAGCGACGGTGGCTGCGGCGTTGAGCAGGCCGGTGATGTCGCGCATCGCCGAGCCGATGGCGTCGGCCGCGCGAGGCAGTGGTTCGGGGCGCGAGGAATCGATCGCGGTGC
Organism: Variovorax sp. P1_H12_2; assembly: GCF_056405335.1. Lineage (NCBI taxonomy): Bacteria > Pseudomonadati > Pseudomonadota > Betaproteobacteria > Burkholderiales > Comamonadaceae > Variovorax > Variovorax sp. P1_H12_2. Next base: position 5,209 of record NZ_JBFUCI010000110.1, on the reverse strand, counting down.
GGTAGTTCGGATCGCTCTCGGTGTGGGCAATGATGCTGCTCATCATCTTCACCGCCTCGACCGGATAGCGGCCACTGGCCGATTCCGCGGACAGCATGACGGCGTCGGCCCCTTCGTAGATGGCGGTCGCAACGTCCGAGGCCTCGGCCCGGGTGGGCACCGGCGCGCTGACCATCGACTCGAGCATCTGGGTGGCGACGATGACGGGTTTGCCGGCCCGCCTGCAGGCACGGATGATCCGCTTCTGGATCGAGGGCACCTGCTCGGCGGGCATCTCGACGCCGAGGTCGCCCCGGGCGACCATCACCGCATCCGTTTCGACCACGATGGCGTCGAGCGAGGCGATCGCCGCCGGCTTCTCGAGCTTTGCGACGATGCCGGCCCGGCCATCGACGATGCGCCTGACTTCGATGACGTCCTCGGGACGCTGGACGAACGACAGGGCCACCCAGTCGACACCGAGCGTGAGCCCGTAGGCCAGGTCCGCGCGATCCTTCTCGGTCAGGGCGGAGAGCGGCAGAACCACGCCGGGGACGTTCACGCCCTTGCGATCGGACAGCTTGCCGCCGTTGATCACTTTCGTCTCGGCGAAAGCCTGGCCGAACTTCTCGACCCGAAGCCGCAGGCGACCGTCGTCCAGCAGCAGGTCGGTGCCCGTTTCGAGCGCCGCGAAGATCTCGGGGTGCGGCAGTGCCACGCGTTTGTCGCTGCCCGGCGTCTTGGTGTCCAGGTCAAGCCTGAAGGCCTTGCCTTCGACCAGATCGACCGGTCCATCGGGAAAGGTGCCGATGCGCAACTTGGGGCCCTGCAGGTCCAGCAGCACGCCGATCGGGCGGCCGCTGTGGCGTTCGATCTCGCGGATCAGGTCCAGCCGGCGCTTGTGGTCCCCATGCGTGCCATGGCTGAAGTTCAACCGGAACACATCCGCGCCGGCATCGAACAGCGCCTGGATGGTCTCGCGCTCGTCGCTCGCCGGGCCCAGGGTCGCGACGATCTTCGCGTGCCTGTTTCTTCGCATCTCAGTTTCTCCTGTGTGCGCACTCGCCGCGGCCGTGGTCGGCAGCGATCACGATCGCGCGAAAATCGTTCACATTGGTCAGCGTCGGTCCGGTCAGCACCGAGTCGCCGAGCGCCTCGAAGAAGCCGTGGCCGTCGTTGTCGTCGAGGCGCTCGCGCGGCCTCATGCCCTGCGACCGGGCTCTTGCCAGGCTGTCGGGCGCGAGCACGGCGCCGGCAATCTCCTCCTGGCCGTCGACGCCGTCCGTGTCGCCGGCCAGCGCGTGGATGCCGGGCGCTCCGTCGAGCGCGATACCCAGGGACAGCAGGAACTCGACGTTCCGTCCGCCCCTGCCGCGTCCGCGCAGCGTGACCGTGGTCTCTCCGCCCGACAGCAGGACGCAGGGTGCCGCGATCGGCTGGCCGCGGCGGGCCACCTGCAGTGCGATGCCAGCCATCGTCTTCGCGACCTCGCGCGCCTCGCCTTCGATCGCATCGCCGAGGATGCAAGGGGTGAAGCCGGCGTCCCGGGCGACCGCCGCGGCGGCCTCGAGCGCCATTTGCGGCGTCGCGACGAATCGGGTCTCGATGGGCGGCAGGCGCGGGTCGTCCGGCTTCAACGTTTCCCCTGCGCCGCTCTCCAGAATCGAGAGCGCCACTGCAGGCGCGTCGATCCCACGGCGGCGGAGGATCTCCAGCGCGTCGGCGCAGGTCGTGGGGTCCGGCACGGTCGGCCCGGAGGCGATCTCGACCGGATCGTCGCCAGGCACATCGGACAAGACAAGGTTCAGCACGCGTGCCGGATGACATGCCGCGGCCAGGCGACCGCCCTTGATCGCCGACAGGTGGCGGCGCACGCAGTTCATCTCGCTGATGCTGGCTCCGCTGGCCAGCAGCGCGCGATTGAGCGCCTGCTTGTCTTCCAGCGTGAGGCCGGGCAGTGCCAGCGGCAGCAGCGAGGAGCCGCCACCGGAGATCAGGCACAGCACGAGGTCGTCGCCGGCCAGGCCGCCGACGATGTCGAGCATGCGTTTCGCCGCGGCTTCCCCGGACGGGTCAGGTACCGGATGGGCCGCCTCGACGATCTCAATGCGCTCGCAGGGCACGGCGTAGCCGTAGCGGGTCACGACCAGGCCGGTCAGCGGTCCGCGCCAGTGCTCCTCGACGGCGCGTGCCATCGCGGCGGAGGCCTTGCCGGCGCCGATCACCACCAGGCGGCCCTTGGGCGGCGCCGGCAGGTGGCGCGGCACGCACAGCGCGGGCTGCGCGGCGGCGATCGCGGCGCCGAACATGGCGCGCAGCACGCTGCGGGGGTCTGCGGGATTCATGGCGGCTGTCATCCGGCTCGGGCCGCGATCCGCACGCCGCCGCCGAGTTCGACGCGGATCGGCTGGACGTTGTTCGGCTCGTCGTCATCACCTTCGTACAGCTCGTCGAGGTTCTCCGGATCGCTCTTGCCATCCAGCACCTGCGCGAGACGGTCGCGGTCGACGGCCCCCACCCAGCGGGCGATGGCGATGGTGCCCACGGCGTTCCCGATGGTGTTGGTGATGGCCCGCGCTTCCGACATGAAGCGGTCGACACCGAGCAGCAGCACCATGCCCGCGACCGGGATCTTGCCCATCGAGGCCAGCGTCGCGGCCAGCGTGATGAAGCCCGAGCCCGTGACGCCGGCGGAGCCTTTGGACGTCAGCAGCAGCACGCCCAGCACCACGAGCTGATCGGTCATCGTCAGGGGTGTGTTGGTGGCCTGGGCGATGAAGATCGCGGCCATCGTGTAGTAGATGCACTGGCCGTCGGGATTGAAGGTCAGGCCAGCGGGAACGACCAGGCCGACGACGGGCTTGGAGACGCCGGCATGCTCCAGCTTGCGCATCAGTTGCGGGACCACCGATTCCGAGGAACTGGTGCCGAGCACCGTGAAGAGCTCGTCCTTGATGTACTTCAGGAACTTCCAGAGGCTGAATCCGGACATCCGCGAGATGATCCCGAGCACGACGACCACGAACAGGAAGCAGGTGATGTACATCGTGCCCATCAGCTTGCCGAGCGAGACGACGGAGCCCAGGCCGTACTTGCCGACCGTGAAGGCCATGGCGCCGAAGGCGGCCAGCGGGGCCAGCCGCATGATCATTCCGACCACCGCGAACACGCCATGGGTGAAGGAATCGAGGAAGTCCACCACCGGCCGGGCGCGCGGCCCGATGTGCGAGAGCGCGACACCGAACAGGGTCGCGAAGACCAGGATCTGCAGGATGTCGTTGCGGGCCAGCGCATCCACGATGCTGGTCGGCACCAGTTGCAGGATGAAGTCGACGAAGCCCTCCGGCTTGGCGCCGGCGGCCGTGTAGCTGGCGATCGCCTGGGTGTCGAGCTGGGTCGGATCGATGTTCATGCCGCGACCCGGGCCGACCACGTTGACGACCACCAGGCCGAGCGCCAGGGCGAAGGTCGACAGGATCTCGAAATAGATCAGGGCCCGGACACCGACGCGGCCGAGCTCTTTCATGTTCTCCATCCGGGCGATGCCAAGCACCACGGTGGCGAAGATGATCGGTGCGAACACCATCTTGATCAGCTTGATGAAGATGTCGCCCATGGGTTTGAAGTCGCTCCCGATGTGGGGAACGAAGAAGCCGAGCGCAGCGCCGGCGAACACGCCGATGAGCACTTGGACGTACAGCTTTCCGAAGAAGCGGCGCATGGTTTGTCTCCTGGTGGATGTGCGGGCACGAGTTCACCCCTGCAGCGCTTGGCGGCTGCTTCGGGATGAGGGGCGGCGCGTGCCGCGCGGCCCCTCGGATCAGAAAGAAGAGTGCCCGGCCGCTGCGTGCCGGCCGGGGGAGCGACGCTCAGGCCGCCTTGCGCTGGGCCGCGCCGGTGACCTGGTCGCACACGGCCTGGGTGACCTGTGCCGTGGTGGCGCTGCCGCCCAGGTCGCGGGTGTGGAGCGAGCGGTCGGCCGTCACGGCCTCGACCGCCTGCATGACGCGCCTGGCGGCTTCGGTCTCGCCCAGGTGCTCCAGCAGCATGGCGACCGACCAGAAGGTGCCGACCGGATTGGCCAGGCCCTTGCCCATGATGTCGAAGGCCGAGCCGTGGATCGGCTCGAACATCGACGGGTAGCGGTGCTCGGGATCGATGTTGCCGGTGGGGGCGATGCCGAGGCTGCCCGCCAGTGCGGCGGCCAGGTCGCTCAGGATGTCGGCATGCAGGTTGGTCGCGACGATGGTGTCCAGCGAAGCCGGGCGGTTGATCATGCGCGCCGTCGATGCGTCGACCAGTTCCTTGTCCCAGGTCACGTCCGGGAACTCCTTGGAGATCTGCAGCGCGATCTCGTCCCACATCACCATCGCGTGGCGCTGGGCGTTGCTCTTCGTGATGACGGTCAGCAGCTTGCGCGGACGCGACTGGGCCAGCTTGAAGGCGAAGCGCATGATGCGCTCCACGCCGGCGCGGGTCATGATGGAAACGTCCGTGGCCGCTTCGATCGGGTGGCCCTGGTGCACGCGGCCCCCGACACCGGAGTATTCGCCTTCGGAGTTCTCGCGCACGATGACCCAGTTCAGGTCGTCCGGGCCGCAGCGCTTGAGGGGGCCGTCGATGCCCGGCAGGATGCGCGTGGGGCGGACGTTGGCGTACTGGTCGAAGCCCTGGCAGATCTTCAGGCGCAGGCCCCAGAGGGTGATGTGGTCGGGAATGTGCGGGTCGCCGGCCGAGCCGAACAGGATCGCGTCCTTGTCGCGCAGGGCGTTGAGGCCGTCGTCCGGCATCATCACGCCGTGCTCGCGGAAGTAGTCGCCGCCCCAATCGAAGTTCTCGAACTGGAACTTGAAGCTGCTGCTGGCCGAAGCCAGGGCTTCCAGCACCTGCTGGCCGGCGGGCACGACCTCCTTGCCGATGCCGTCGCCAGGGATGGTTGCGATCTTGTACGTCTTCATGGGGTGTCTCCGTGGGGTGGTGGGTAGGTGGGGTGAATGTAGAAACTCGACGGCCTGCTGGCTCGGCGCTAAAGTGAATCCATTGTTAACTTGAGTTCAACAGTGGAGCCACCATGACCCACGCGATCCTGCCGGCCGATCTGGGCTTCTTTTCAACGCTGGCGAGCGCCGGAAGCCTCAGCGCGGCCGCCCGCGAGCTCGGCGTCACCACGCCTGCCGTGAGCAAGCACCTGGCCCTGATGGAGTCGAGGGTCGGGGTCTTGCTGGTCAAC
>NZ_JBFUCI010000109.1:0-15847 GCF_056405335.1 Variovorax sp. P1_H12_2 | reverse complement strand
GAGGTAGTCCTGGGAGCCGACCATACGGCCGCGCGCCTTGTCGAAGACGCCGTCCTTCGAGGACAGCATCACGACCGGGACATTGGAAAAGGTGGCGTTGCGCTTGATGATGGCGCACGTCTGATAACCGTCGAGCCKCGGCATCAGGATGTCGCAGAAGATCAGATGGGGCTTGTGGTCGTTGACCTTGGACAGCGCATCGAAGCCGTCCTCGGCGAGCAGGACTTCATGGCCGCCCTGCTTCAGGAAGATCTCGGCGCTGCGCCGAATGGTGTTGCTGTCGTCGATGACAAGCACCTTGTAACCAGATCCATTCGCGCTCATTCGAACCGCTCCTCGTGTGACACCCGGGTGTAACTGCGCCCCCTCGGGAGCGCAAGAAGCGCGGCCCTATGCCATGCTTCAGATCTCAACCATTTCGAAGTCTTCCTTGCGCGCCCCGCACTCCGGACAGGTCCAGTTCATCGGAACATCGGCCCAGGCCGTACCGGCCGCAATACCATCCTCTGGCACGCCCACCGATTCGTCATAGATCCACCCACAAATCAGGCACATCCAGGTTTTCGTATTCATCGCAGCTTAAGGTCCCTGTTCATCAAATGCAACGATCGTATCCAAACGTATCAACTATTCACGTGACAAGCGTCTCAGATATGCCACCATCTGGTGAGCCCTGATTCGAGTATGAAAACTTACTTACTACCACCAGAGCACGATCGCAAAATCAGCGATCTTACCGACCCCTCGGACGAAGAGAGCGCGGCGGAAGCTGATTTGAATCCGCCCTGTGTGCTGGTCTTCAATGCGAGCGATCCGAGCGGCGCGGGCGGCCTGAGCGGCGACGCGCTCGCCATGGCCTCGGTCGGCGCCCACATGCTGGCGGTGGTCACCGGCGCCTACGCGCGCGACACGGCGGAGATCTTCGACCATTTCAGCTTCGACGAAGAGGCCGTCGCCGAGCAGGCGCGCTCGATCCTCGAGGACGTGGAGGTGCAGCTGATCAAGGTCGGATTCGTCGGCTCGCCCGAGAACCTCAGCACGGTGGCCGAGACCGCGACCGACTATCCCGAGGTGCCCGTGGTGGCCTACATGCCGAACCTCTCGTGGTGGGAGGACAGCCAGATCGAGGCCTACCTCGACGCCTTTCGCGAACTGGTGCTGCCGCAGACCACGGTGCTGGTGGGCAACCACAGCACGCTCTGGCGCTGGCTCCTGCCCGACTGGAGCGGCGAGCGGCCGCCGACGGCGCGCGACATCGCCAAGGCGGCGAGCGAGTACGGCGTGCCCTACACGCTGGTCACCGGGCTGGTGCTGCCCGACCAGTTCATCGACAACGTGCTGGCCTCGCCGCAGTCGGTGCTCGCGAGCGAGAAATACGAGCGGCTCGATGCCGTGTTCGCGGGCGCCGGCGACACCCTGTCGGCCGCGCTGTCGGCGTTGCTCGCGAGCGGCACCGATCTGGTCGCCGCCACCAGCGAGGCCCTGAGCTACATGGACCGCTGCCTCGACGCGGGCTTTCGCCCCGGCATGGGCCACGTGCTGCCCGATCGGCTGTTCTGGGCCCAGCCGGAGGACGACGACGACGACAATGACGACCTCGCGTCGCCGACCGACTTCGCCCTTCCTCCCCATGACACTCGACACTAGCTCGCCCCCAGGTTGGGCTCACTGCGTGTAGCCCGCCCACCCCCTGCCGGGGGCAACACCAGCGGCCCGGCGGAGCCGGTTCCGCGGTGTTTCACGAAGGGCGGCCGGGCTGCGCCGGCCGCGCAGGACCTGATCGCACATGAACAATGAACGCAAACGCAATGAACGCCACTGACCAGAACGAGATCCTCTTCGAGCGCGCGCGCGCCGTCATTCCCGGGGGCGTCAATTCGCCCGTGCGGGCCTTCAAGGCCGTCGGCGGTACGCCGCGCTTCGTGAAGCGCGCGCAGGGCGCCTACTTCTGGGATGCCGACGACAAGCGCTACATCGACTACATCGGTTCCTGGGGGCCGATGATCCTCGGCCATGGCCACCCGGCGGTGGTCGAGGCGGTGCAGCGCGCCGTCACCGAGGGCTTTTCCTTCGGCGCCCCGACCGAGCGCGAGATCGAACTCGCCGAAGCCATCCTCGCGCTGGTGCCCTCGATGGAGATGGTGCGCCTCGTGAGCTCGGGCACCGAGGCCGCGATGAGCGCGCTGCGCCTGGCCCGCGGCGCCACCGGCCGCAAATACATCATCAAGTTCGAGGGCTGCTACCACGGCCACGCCGACGCGCTGCTGGTCAAGGCCGGCTCGGGCCTGGCGACCTTCGGCAATCCGACCTCGGCCGGCGTGCCACCCGAAGTGGTGCAGCACACGCTGGTGCTCGAGTACAACAATCTCGCGCAGCTCGAGGAAGCCTTCGCGCTGCACGGCCACGAGATCGCCTGCCTGATGATCGAGGCGATCGCCGGCAACATGAACTTCGTGCGCGCCAGCGCGGCCTTCGCCAAGCGCTGCCGCGAGCTGTGCACGCAGTACGGCGCGCTGCTGGTGTTCGATGAGGTGATGACCGGATTCCGCGTCGGCCTGCGAGGCGCCCAGGACGTGCTCGGCGTCACGCCCGATCTGACGGTGCTCGGCAAGGTGATCGGCGGCGGCATGCCGCTGGCGGCCTTCGGCGGACCGCGCGCGATCATGGAACAACTCGCGCCGATGGGGCCGGTGTACCAGGCCGGGACGCTCTCGGGCAATCCGGTGGCGACCGCCTGCGGCCTTGCGACCCTCCACGAAATCGCCAAGCCGGGCTTCTACGAAGCCTTGTCGAGGAAGACACGCTCGCTGGTCGAAGGGCTGAAGGCCGCGGCAGCCGCTGAAGGCGTGCCGTTCAGCGTCGACAGCGAAGGCGGCATGTTCGGCTTTTTCCTGCTCGACGCGCTGCCGCAGAACTACACGGCCGTGATGAAGAGCGACGGCGCAAAGTTCAACCAACTGTTCCATGGCCTGCTGGACCGTGGGGTGTACATCGCGCCGGCGCTCTACGAGGCGGGCTTCGTGAGCGCCGCGCACAGCGAGGACGACATCGCCGCCACCATCGAGGCGGCACGCCAGATCTTCAAGACGCTGTAGGCGCCGTGAAGCTGCCTTCGCTCCTGGCAGGCGCGAGCCTGCTCCTGCCCGCCCTGGCCTGCGCCCAGGTCGATATCAGCCAGGTCTGGATCAACCCGGGCTTCTATTCGCTGCATTTCGATCGCAACAAGGGGCTGGAAGACGCCAACCCCGGCATCGGCATCGAGTGGCCGATCGACAAGACCTTTTCGCTGACGGCCGGCGCCTTCCGCAACAGCGACCGTGACCGCTCGCACTACATCGGCCTTTACGTGATGCCCTTCGAATTCCACGGCGTGAAGCTCGGCGCCGTGGTGGGCGGCTTCGACGGCTACCAGATGACCAACAACGGTGGCTGGTTCCCGGCGCTGATCCCGACCGCGGCGATCGAGGGCAGGCACTGGGGACTGAACATCGCGATCATCCCCAGCATCAAGGACAAGCTCTACGGCGCGATCAGCTTCCAGCTGAAGTACCGCTTTTCGGAATAGGCTCGCCCCCAGGTCGGGCTCACTTCGTGTAGCCCTCCCACCCCCTACCGGGGGCAACACCAGCGGCCCAGCAAAGCCGGTTCCGCGGTGTTTCACCAACGGGCCTGGCTGCGCCGGCCAACAGCAACCCGGCGCGGTGTTGTTCCACGGCGGCGCGCAGCGCCCGCCTGTGGGTGGGCAGTCGCGGAACCGGCTCCGCCGGGCCGCGGACTGCGCCCCCGGTAGGGGGTGGGCGGCTACACGAAGTGAGCCAACCTGGGGGCGAGCTGACTAATGCCGGAAGTGGCGCACGCCCGATAGCACCATCACCACGCCGCGCTCGTCGGCGGCGTCGATCACTTCCTGGTCGCGCATCGAGCCGCCCGGCTGGATGACSSAGGTGGCGCCGGCGTCGAMSACSACGTCSAGGCCGTCGCGGAACGGGAAGAASGCGTCGCTSGCGACCGCGGTGCCGGCCAGCGACAGGTTCGCGTGCTGGGCCTTGATGCTGGCGATGCGCGCCGAGTCGAGCCGGCTCATCTGGCCGGCGCCGACGCCCATGGTCATGCCGTCGGCACAGAACACGATCGCATTGCTCTTGACGAACTTGGCGACCTTCCAGGCGAACAGCAGGTCCTGCAGCTGCTGCGGCGTCGGCTGCTTCTTGCTCACGACCTTGAGCTCGTCGATGGACAGCTCGCGGTTGTCGGCGGTCTGCATCAGCAGGCCCGAGCCGATGCGCTTGACGTCGACCGCGTTGCGGCCGTTGTCCCAGTCGGTCTTGCCGCCCGGCGGCAGCGCGATCTCGAGGATGCGCACGTTGACCTTGCTCTTGAACACCTCCAGCGCTTCGGCCGAATAGCCCGGCGCCATCAGCACTTCGACGAACTGCTTGCTGACCGCTTCGGCGGCGGCACGGTCCATCGGCCGGTTGAAGGCAATGATGCCGCCGAAGGCCGAGGTCGGATCGGTCTTGAAGGCCTTGCTATAGGCCTCGAGCGGGTCTTTCCCGGTGGCAACGCCGCAGGGGTTCGCATGTTTCACGATCACGCAGGCCGGCGTGTCGAAGCTCTTCACGCATTCCCACGCCGCATCGGCGTCCGCGATGTTGTTGTAGCTGAGCTCCTTGCCCTGCAGCTGCTTGGCCGTCACCAGCGAGCCCGGCGCCGGATACAGGTCGCGGTAGAACGCGGCCTGCTGGTGCGGGTTCTCGCCGTAGCGCAGGTCCTGCAGCTTGACGAAGCGGCCGTTGCTCTGGGCCGGGAACAGCGCATGGGCGCCGTCTTCCTGGATGCGCGAGAGATAGTCGCTGATCGCTCCGTCGTACTGGCTGATGCGGTTGAACGCGGCCACCGAGAAAGCAAACTTGGTCTTGTCGCTGAGCTTGCCGTCGGCCTTGAGTTCGGCCAGCGCGGGGCCGTACTGCGACGCATCGGTCAGCACGCCGACGTCCTTCCAGTTCTTGGCCGCGCTGCGCACCATCGCGGGGCCGCCGATGTCGATGTTCTCGATTGCATCCTCGAGCGTGCAGCCGGGCTTGGCGACCGTGGCCTCGAACGGATAGAGGTTGACCACCAGCAGGTCGATGGTGGCGATGCCGTGCTCCTTCAACGCCGCCATGTGCGCCGGCAGGTCGCGCCGCGCCAGCAGGCCGCCGTGCACCTTGGGGTGCAGGGTCTTGACGCGGCCGTCGAGCATCTCGGGGAAGCCGGTGTGGTCGGCCACTTCGGTCACGGGCAGGCCGGCATCGGCCAGCAGCTTGGCGGTGCCGCCGGTGGACAGCAGCTTGACGCCCAGCGCGTGCAGCGCCTGGGCGAATTCGAGGATGCCGGTCTTGTCGGATACGGAGATCAGTGCGTTCATCAGGATTACTTCAACAGTTTGTGTTCGACCAGCTTCTTGCGCAGCGTGTTTCGGTTGAGGCCGAGCCATTGCGCGGCCTTGGATTGGTTGCCCTCGGCGCGTGTCATCACGACGTCGAGCAGGGGTTTCTCGACGACCCGCACCAGCATCTCGTACATGCCGTCGGGTTCGGTGCCGCGCAGGTCGCGGAAATAGCTGTCCAGGCTGCTGCGTACGCAGTCTTCGATGTGTTTCTTGCTCATGGCCTTCTCTTCTTCTCCTCGTTCTCAGCCTTCTCTCATGTTCGCTTCGGCGTCATGCGATCGCGTCGGCCGACTGCGCATCAAGCGGTTCGAGCGTGTCGTCCGCCGAGGCCGGCGGAATGCGGTCCATGCGTTGCGCCAGCGCGTCGAAGAATGCGGCCACCGCGCGCAGTTGCGCATCGCAGTCCTCGATCAGGTTCATCTCGCTGCGGAACGCCTCGCCGCCCGGCAGTGCCCGCACATACCAGCCGATGTGCTTGCGCGCCGTGCGCACGCCGCTGTAGTCGCCGTAGAGCGCGTAGTGCTGCTGCAGGTGGTCCAGCATCAGGCGCCGCACCTCGGCCACCAGCGGCGGCGCCAGGTGCGTGCCGGTCGCCAGGAAGTGCGCGATCTCGCGAAAGATCCACGGCCGGCCCTGCGCCGCGCGCCCGACCATCACCGCATCGGCCCCGGTCGCCGCCAGCACGTCGCGCGCCTTCTCGGGCGATGCGATGTCGCCGTTGGCGACCACCGGGATGCGCACGGCAGCCTTGACCGCGGCGATGGTGTCGTATTCGGCCTGGCCCTTGTAGCCCTGCTCGCGCGTGCGGCCGTGCACCGTGAGCATCTGCACGCCGGCCGCCTCGAAGCGCCGTGCCAGCGTCACCGCGTTGCGACGGTCTTCGCTCCAGCCGGTGCGCATCTTGAGCGTCACCGGCACCCGGTGCGGCAGCGCGGCACGCACCACGGCTTCGACGATCTCGAGCGCCAGCGGTTCGTCGCGCATCAGCGCCGACCCGGCCCACTTGTTGCAGACCTTCTTGGCCGGGCAGCCCATGTTGATGTCGATGATCTGCGCGCCGCGGTCGATGTTGTATTCGGCGGCCTCGGACATCATGGCCGCGTCGGTGCCTGCGATCTGCACCGAAATGGGGCCGGGCTCGCCCTCGTGATTGGCCCGCCGCGAGGTCTTCAGCGTGCCCCACAGTTCCTTGCGCGAAGTGACCATCTCGCTCACTGCATAGCCGGCGCCGAGTTCGCGGCACAGCATGCGGAACGGCCGGTCCGTGACACCCGCCATGGGGGCGACGAACAGGCTGTTGTCCAGCGCGATGTGGCCGATCTGCAGGGTCATGGGGGAAATTGGCACGCGCCGGGCTGCTGAAAAATGAGGCACGATTGTAGCGGCGCGCCGATCCTTCGGCTGAAACGATTTGCACTCCCGCATCCATCGGCGAAGGTACCCATCAGTGATCTTGCCGATGCCCGGGCCGGTCTGGTTCCTATACTTCGCGCACACATGCAAGCCTGGCTCGACTCCCTCCTTGCGCTTCTGGCGCTTCCGCAATACGGGCTCAGCACGGTGTTCATTGCCGCCTTCGTGTCGGCAACGCTGCTGCCGGTGGGTTCAGAGCCGGTGCTGTTCGGGCTGCTCAAGCTCAATCCCGACATGTTCTGGTCGGCCATCGCGGTCGCCACCGCCGGCAACACCCTGGGCGGGATCGTCGACTGGTGGATGGGCTACGGCGCCCACAAGGTGGCCGACAAGTATTCGCACTCCAAGCACCATCTGCGCGTGCTGGGGTGGCTGGAGCGGCTCGGGCCCAAGGCCTGCCTGCTGGCCTGGCTGCCGGTCGTCGGCGACCCGCTGTGCGCGGTCGCCGGCTGGCTCAAGCTGTCGTTCTGGCCCTGCGTCTTCTACATGGCCATCGGCAAGTTCGCCCGCTACGTCACGATGACGGTGGCGCTGCTCTATATCTGGCCGAACTGAGCGTCCCCACGGCCGTCACGGTTTCAGCTCAGTGCTCCACCACGCGATCACGTGACCCGCGACGCATGAAACCGGCGCAGCCAAATGCCGGGGATACCGCGGAACCGGCTTTGCCGGGCCGCTGGCATCGCCCCCCTTGAGGGGGCTGAGGTCCGCGGCTCCAAGCCTGCCTGCGCAGGCTTGGACGGACCCGAAGAGCCGCTGCCTCTGGCAGTGACTCGGGACGCCGCAGGCGCTTCGGGGGGTGTTTCATGCTAGCAGCCCGTAGGGGCCGCCGCGCTCCAGCGCGCGCTGGTAGGCCGGCCGCGCATGGATGCGCTCGAGCCAGGCCATCAGCTTCGGCCGCGAAGCATCGAGCCCGCCACGGGCCCGGGCGGCTTCCACCGGGAAGCTCATCTGGATGTCGGCGCCGGTGAACGCATCGCCCGCGAACCACGCGCTCCTGCCGAGTTCCCCTTCCATGAAGTCGAGGTGGGTCTTGAGGTTCGGCAGGATGAATGCGGTCCGGGCCTTGTCTGCAATGGCCCGGGCGATCGGCCTGGCGAAGAAAGGCATCTTCGACTTCTCGACCCGATCGAACATCAGCTTGAGCAGCAGCGGGGGCATGGCCGAGCCTTCCGCGTAGTGCAGCCAGTAGCGATAGCGCAAGGCTTCGGGGCTGCCGGCCGCGGGTGCGAGGCGGCCCTTGCCCTCGCGCTCGATCAGGGTCTCGATGATCGCGCCGGATTCGGCCAGCGTCAGACCTTCATCGGTGGTCACCACCGGCGACTTGCCCAGCGGATGCACCGCCTTGAGCGTGGGCGGCGCGAGCATCGTCTTCGGATCGCGCTGGTAGCGCACCACTTCGTAGGGGAGTTCGAGTTCCTCGAGCAGCCAGAGCACGCGCTGCGAGCGCGAGTTCTCGAGGTGGTGGACCGTGATCATGGCGCGGGTTCAGGAGCTGAACAGGAAGTTCATCACGTCGCCATCCTTGACGACGTATTCCTTGCCTTCCGCGCGCATCTTGCCCGCGTCCTTGGCGCCCTGCTCGCCCTTGTAGGCGATGAAGTCGTTGTAGGCGATGGTCTGGGCGCGGATGTAGCCCTTCTCGAAATCGGTGTGGATCACGCCGGCAGCCTGGGGGCCGGTATCGCCGGTGTGGATGGTCCAGGCGCGCACTTCCTTGACGCCGGCCGTGAAGTAGGTCTGCAGGCCCAGCAGCGTGTAGGCGGCGCGGATCAGGCGGTTCAGGCCCGGCTCCTCCTGACCGATCTCKGCCAGGAACATCTTGCGGTCCTCGTCGTCCATGTCGGCCAGCTCGGCCTCGATCTTGGCGCAGATGGCCACCACCGGCGCGTTCTGCGCCGCGGCGTATTCGCGCAGGCGATCGAGGAAAGGGTTGTTCTCGAAGCCGTCTTCGGCGACGTTGCCGACGAACATCGCGGGCTTGGCGGTGATCAGCGAGAACTGCTTGACCAGCGGCTTGTCTTCCTTGCTGAACTCGATCGAGCGCACCGGCTTGTTCTCGTTCAGCGAAGCCTGGCACTTCTCGAGCAGCGCCACCAGCTTGATGGCTTCCTTGTCGCCCGAACGCGCGGTCTTGGTGTGACGATGCAGCGCCTTCTCGACCGTCGACAGGTCGGCCAGGCAGAGCTCGGTCTGGATCACCTCGATGTCGGAAATCGGATCGACCTTGCCGGCCACGTGGATCACGTTGTCGTCCTCGAAGCAGCGCACCACGTTGACGATCGCGTCGGTCTCGCGGATGTGGGCCAGGAACTGGTTGCCCAGGCCTTCGCCCTGGCTGGCACCGGCCACCAGGCCCGCGATGTCGACGAACTCGACGATCGCAGGCACCACGCGCTCGGGCTTGACGATCTCGCTCAAGGCGTCGAGCCGTGGATCCGGCACCTCGACCACGCCCACATTGGGCTCGATGGTGCAGAAGGGATAGTTCTCGGCCGCGATGCCTGCCTTGGTCAAGGCATTGAAGAGAGTGGACTTGCCGACGTTGGGCAGGCCGACGATGCCGCACTGGAGGCTCATGGCGGGTGCTTTCAGAATGCTGGGGGGAACCGGGTATTTTAGGCGCCCGGCGCACCAGGCCGGCGCCGGGCCGCCCCCAAGGCGGCCTGCGGCCCCCTTCGGGGGGCAGCGAGTACACGCAGTGACGCAGCGTTGGGGGCTACGTTTTTCACTCGAAACGCAGGTTGGCGCCTACCGGCTGGCCGACTCTGAGGGCATGTTCGACCCCCTGCAGCACGATCGCGTTCATGCCGAAAGTGATGGCCCCGTCGACCCGCGGATCGGCGCGGTAGGTGCGCAGCATGTCGCCCACCTCGGGGCTGCTGACCGCGCTCTGCGGGTCGATGTCCGGGATCGGACAGCGCGCGCAGGGCTTGACCGGACGCATCAGGACCTCGCCCTCGGCGGTGGCGACGTGCATCGTGTCGACCCGGTCCTCGTCGTGCGCCTGGATGCCGGCCAGCACGATGTTGGGACGAAAGCGCTCGATACCGACGGCCGCATGGCCGGCGGCGACCAGCTTTGCATTCAGCTCCGCGAGCGAGCCCTCACTCGCCACCAGCAGCGGGAATCCGTCGGCGAACTGGTTCGGGGCCTCGACGCCCCCGGTCCATTTCAGGCTCGACAGCCGCTGCTGCTCGGGGTCGAACCTCACCATGCGCAATTGCCGCGGCCGGCCCGGTTCCGACAGGAAGTCGCTGAACCACTGGGCCGCGATATCGCCCATGTCGTAGGCCGCCACCTCGTCCTTCCAGACCTTGACGCGGGCCGGCTGCTCGACCCGGTCGAAGGCGATGTGCAGCGCCAGCATGCCCGGCGCCCGCAGCACCATCTCGGTGTGCTTGAGCTGCGGCCGGATCAGCGCCATGCGGGGAAGCTCGCGCTGACTCACGAATTCGCCCGCGGCGTCGACCACCATCCAGGCGCGGTCGAACTCCAGCCCGGTCTCGATCAGCAGGGCCTCGTCGAGTTCGACGCCGGCGCAGGACTTGACCGGATAGACGAACAGGCGGGCGATGGTGGCTTGGAGGTCGAAATCGGAGGCGTTCACGGTCGGGTCCTTGTGGCTGACCGAAGATTGTGCGGCACCGGCCAGCCGCCCCCTCTGGGGGTGGCGATCGACACGAAGTAGCGAAGCCACATCCTTACAATGGCCCGATGGCCCTTCCCCCCGAAGTTTGCATTCGCGGCGCCGGCATCGTCGGCCGTACGCTGGCGCTCTTGCTGGCGCGCGAGAGAGTGCGCGTGGCGCTGGTGGCGCCGGCCGCGGCGCCGGCCGGACCGGACGTGCGCGCCTACGCGCTCAACGCCGCCTCGAAGTCCCTGCTCGAATCGCTGCGCGCCTGGCCCGAGTCGGCGCATGCCACGCCGGTGCGCGAGATGGTGGTGCACGGCGACGAAGGCGGGCGGGTGCAGTTCTCCGCCTTGCGCCAGAAGGTCGATGCGCTGGCCTGGATCGTCGACGTGCCCGCGCTCGAACGGCAACTGGGTGACGCCGTGCGCTTCCAGTCCCGGATCGAGGTCGTGACCGCACCCGTGCCGGCAGCGCTGACGGTCGTCTGCGAAGGCCGCATCAGCACCACCCGCGAGGCGCTCGGCGTCGGCTACGAAGTCACGCGCTACGCCCAGCACGCGATCGCGGCCCGGCTCGAGGCCGATCAGCCGCACGACGGCACCGCGCGCCAGTGGTTCAACGACAAGGGCGAGGTGCTGGCACTGCTGCCGCTGGGCGATACGCCCCGCTCGCTCGCCCTCGTCTGGTCGGTCGACCAGTTCCGGGCACCGACCCTGCTCGCGCAGTCGGACGACGCGTTCAACGCCTCCCTGCGCGAGGCCAGCCACAATGCGCTGGGCGCGCTCAGGCTCGCCAGCGAACGCGCCGCCTGGCCGCTGCAGCGTGCCATCGCCGACCGCTGGACCGGCGCCTTCGGCGACGGCTCGGCCTGGGCCCTGGCGGGCGATGCCGCCCATACGGTGCATCCGCTGGCCGGCCAGGGACTCAACCTCGGCCTGGCCGACGTCGCCGCGCTGGCCGAGCTGATCCGCACCCGCGACTACTGGCGCAGCGTGGGCGACGCCCGGCTGCTGCGCCGCTACGAACGTGAACGCCGCACCGCCGTGCTGTCGATGAGCCTCGCCACCGACGGCCTTCAGCAACTCTTCGCCCACAGCGCCGACCCCCTGCCGACGCTGCGCAACTGGGGCATGCGCGGCTTCGACCGCACACGGCTCATCAAGAACTGGATCGCGCGCCAGGCCATGGGCCTGCGTTGAATCCCCGGAACACCACCATGAAGCATCCCCTGCGTCCCCTCTTCGCCGCGCTGGCGGTCCTCGCATTCGGCTCGGCACTGACCGCGACGGCCGGCGAAGCCGAGATCCGCAAGAACCTGGCCGCGCGCATTCCGCAGTTCGCCAAGGTCGACGAGGTCACGAAGGCGCCGATCCCCGGCCTCTATGAAGTGCGGGTCAACGGCTTCGAGATCTTCTACACCGACGAGCAAGGCAACTACCTGCTGCAGGGCAACCTGATCGACGTCAAGGAGCGCCGCAACCTGACCGAGGAACGGGTCGAGAAGCTCAGCCAGGTGGCCTTCGACAAACTGCCGATGAAGGACGCCATCAAGATCGTGCGCGGCAACGGCAAGCGCCGGCTGGCGGTGTTCGCGGACCCGAACTGCGGCTACTGCAAGCAGTTCGAGCGCGACCTGACCAAGGTCGACAACGTCACGATCCAGCTCTTCCTCTATCCGGTGCTGGGACCCGATTCGGTCGTCAAGTCGCGCAACATCTGGTGCGCCAAGGACAAGGGGAAAACCTGGGACGACTGGATGCAGCGGGGCGTCGCGCCCGCGGCCGCCGAGTGCGACACCGCCGCGCTCACGCGCAACCGCGAATTCGGCCAGAAGTACAACATCACCGGCACGCCGACGCTGATCTTCAGCGACGGCACGCGCACCCCGGGCGCGATCCCGGCCGCGCAGGTCGAGAAACAGCTCTCCGCCCTCAATTGATGGCCACGCCGGCCATCCACTGCCGCGTCGAGTGCGCGGACCGCAAGGCGCACCTGTTCGCGGTCACGCTGACCATCGCGGCGCCCGCCGAGCTGCAGCGCGTGGCGCTCGCGGCCTGGATCCCGGGCAGCTATCTGCTGCGCGAGTTCTCGAAGAACCTGCAGCAGCTGCGGGCGCTTCAGGGGCGGCGCAAGCTGGCCGTGCGGCAACACGACAAGTGCACCTGGGACATCGCCTGCACGCCCGGCAAGCCGCTGGTGCTGCGCTACGAGGTCTGTGCCTACGACAACTCGGTGCGCACCGCCTGGCTGGACGCCGATCGCGGCTTCTTCAACGGCACCAGCCTGTGCCTGCAGGTCGAGGGCCAGGTCGACGCGCCGCACGCCCTCGAAGTGGTGGCGCCGCCTCTGATCGCCGACGGCGCGCGCTGGTCCTGCGCCACCGCGCTGCAGCCGACCAAGGTCGACCGCCAGGGCTTCGGCAGCTACCTGGCCGCCAGCTACGACGAACTGGCCGACAGCCCGGTCGAGATGGGGCCGTTCTGGAGCGAGGAATTCGAGGTCTGCGGCGTGCCGCACCGCTTCGTGGTCGCCGGCGCGCCGGCCTCCTTCGACGGCGAGCGGCTGATTGCCGACACGCGCGCCATCTGCGAGGCGCAGATGCGCTTCTGGCACGGCGACAAGGTCGGCAAGCGCGGCGGGCCGAAGCCGCCGCACGACCGCTACGTGTTCATGCTCAACGCGGTCGACGACGGCTATGGMGGGCTCGAGCACCGCCGCTCGACGGTGCTGATCTGCACCCGGCGCGACCTGCCGCAACTCGGCGCCAGGAAGCAGTCCGAGGGCTACACCACGCTGCTCGGCCTGGTCAGCCACGAGTACTTCCACACCTGGAACGTGAAGCGGCTGCGGCCCGCCGAATTCGCGCGCTACGACTACGGGCGCGAGAACTACACGCAGTTGCTGTGGCTGTTCGAGGGCTTCACCAGCTACTACGACGACCTGCTGCTGCGCCGGGCCGGCTGCATCGACGACGCCGCCTACCTTCGGCTCATCAACAAGACCATCAACCAGGTGCTGCAGACGCCGGGCCGGCGGGTGCAATCGGTGGCCGAGGCCAGCTTCGACGCCTGGATCAAGTACTACCGCCAAGACGAGCAGACGCCCAACTCGACGGTGAGCTACTACACCAAGGGCGCGCTGGTCGCTATGTGCTTCGACCTCACGCTGCGCAGCGAGGGCAAGGGCTCGCTCGACGACGTGATGCGCCTGCTGTGGAAAGAGAGCGACGGCGGCCCGATCGCCGAAGCCGATGTCGCCGCCGCGCTCGAGGCGGTCGGCGGGCGATCGTTCGCCAGGGAAATTGCGAGCTGGGTCCATTCGACCGACGAACTGCCCTTGTCCGACCTGCTGCGCCTGCACGGTGTGGCGGCGCTCGACGATCCGGCCCAGCGCGCGCAGGAACTCGGCCTGCGCGTCGCCGAGACCGGCGGCAGCGTGCAGGTCAAGGTGGTGCTGCGCGGCGGTGCCGCCGAACAGGCGGGCTTCTCGGCCAACGACGAATGGATCGGCATCGAGCTGCCCGCGGCCAAGGGCCGGCCGGCCCAGGCCTGGCGCCTGGCGCGGCTCGACGATCTCGCGCTCTACCTCGGCCCGCTGCGAAAGGCGACGGCCCTCGTGGCGCGCGATCGCCGCCTGCTGCGCCTGCCGCTGAGCCTGCCCGCCAACGTCACGACCTGGCGCCTGTTCGCCCAGGATCCGGCGAAGATGGCGGCCTGGCTGCATCCGCGATAGCCGGCACACCACCCCACCATTTGTTCGTTCCAAGGAGACACGCATGAGCTACGAGAACATCGAAGTGCGCATAGAGGCCGAGAAAGTCGGCATCGTCACGCTGAACCGCCCGAAGGCGCTGAACGCCCTCAACGATGCGCTGATGACCGAGCTGGGCCAGGCGCTCAAGGCCTTCGACGCCGATCCGGCGATCGGCTGCATCATCCTGACCGGCAGCGAGCGGGCCTTCGCGGCCGGGGCCGACATCGCGGCGATGGCGAAGTACAGCTTCCTCGATGTGTACAAGGGCGACTACATCACGCGCAACTGGGAAACGATCCGCCAGATCCGCAAGCCGGTGATCGCCGCCGTGAGCGGCTTCGCGCTGGGCGGCGGCTGCGAGCTCGCGATGATGTGCGACTTCATCATCGCGGCCGACAACGCGAAGTTCGGCCAGCCCGAGATCAAGATCGGCGTGATCCCGGGCGCCGGCGGCACCCAGCGCCTGCCGCGCGCGGTGGGCAAGTCGAAGGCCATGGACATGGCCCTGACCGCCCGCATGATGGACGTGACCGAAGCCGAGCGCGCCGGACTGGTGAGCCGCATCGTGCCTTACGAAAGGCTCGCCGAGGAGGCGCTCGGCGCCGCGCTGGTGATCGCGAACTTCTCGCAGGTCGCGGTGATGGCGGCCAAGGAATCGGTCAACCGGGCCTTCGAGAGCGGCCTGTCCGATGGCGTGATGTTCGAGCGCCGGCTGTTCCACGCGCTGTTCGCCACCGCCGACCAGAAGGAAGGCATGGACGCCTTCCTGGCCAAGCGCACGCCTGACTTCAAGCACGAATAGATAGGGCCCCCACGCTCCCTCACTTCGTGTGGTCGCTGCCCCCCGAGGGGGCCGCAGGCCGCCTTGGGGCGGCCCGGCGCCGGCCTGGGGCCCCCACGCCCCCTCGGACTTCGCCGCGTGGCGGCCCGGCGTCGGCCTGGAGACTCTTCCTAGGGATTGCGCGGCGGCGCTGCCACGGATCCGGCGGGCACCGCGTCCGGGGGCTGCACAGCGACCCGCAGCGCCTCGCGCAAGGCCGCCAGCGCCGGCGCCGGCGGCACGCCCGTGGCGGCCGGTGTGCGGCCCTCGCGCCAGCGCACCTGAGACCCGGCGACCTCGAACACCGCCAGCACCTCGCCGCTGCGCTCYAGCGTGACCCGCCACTCGGGTGCGCCGGCCAGCGGTCGAGGCCCGACCGCCGACAGCGCGGCCGATCCCAGCAAGGCATTCAATTCGCGCGCTTCGGCCCGCGGCAGGCTCCGGCTCTCGCCGCCGCGCCGGCTGATCGTGATGCGGTTCCACGTCGACAGCGCCACGAAGGTGGGCGGCTCGGTCTCGTCGGTGCGAACCGCCGGCGGCGCTTTCCGGGCCGCGTCCGGCGCGGTGGGTGCGACGGGTGCGGTGGGTGCGACGGGTGCGGCCCTGGGTACCACCGGGGCGGCCGGCGCACGATCGACGGCGGCGGGCGCTTGCGCGATCGCCTCGGGCTCCTTGCGTGATCGGGCCGGCGGCAGTTCCTGCGGCGCCAGGCGCGCGGCACTGTCGGCCGCGGGCGGCGCTTCCGGGCGCGCAGGGGCAGCGGGTGCCGGCGGCGGCGACGGCGCAGCGACGGACT
>NZ_JBFUCI010000108.1:0-15897 GCF_056405335.1 Variovorax sp. P1_H12_2 | reverse complement strand
GCCGAGAACAGCTCCTCGACGCGCTGGATGTGCTCGTCCATCGTGCCGCCGACGTCCATCAGCAGCAGCACCTTCACGTTGTTGTGCCGCTCCGGCACCATCTTGATGTCGAGGTAGCCCGCATTCGCCGCGGTCGAGCGGATGGTGTCGTCCAGGTCCAGCTCTTCCTCGTGGCCCTCGCGCGCGAACTTGCGCAGGCGCCTGAGGGCGATCTTGATGTTGCGGGTGCCGAGTTCCTGGCTGTCGTCGTAGTCCTTGTAGGCGCGCTGGTCCCAGACCTTGACCGCGCTCTTGTTCTTGCCGGCGCCGCCGATGCGCACGCCCTGCGGGTTGTAGCCGCCGTGGCCGAAGGGCGAGGTGCCGCCGGTGCCGATCCACTTGTTGCCGCCCTCGTGGCGCTCCTTCTGCTCTTCGAAGCGCTTCTTGAGGGTCTCCATGAGCTCGTCCCAGCCCATCTTCTCGATCTTGGCCTTTTCCTCGGCCGTGAACTCGCGCTCGAGCGTCTTGCGCAGCCAGTCGAGCGGCACTTCCTTGGTGAAGTCGGCCAGCATCTCGACGCCCTTGAAGTAGGCGGCGAAGGCGCGGTCGAATTTGTCGTAGTGCTTCTCGTCCTTCACCAGCGCGGTGCGCGAGAGGTAGTAGAAGTCGTCGAGGCCGAAGGCGCCGTCGGAATTCGGGCCGACCACGTCGGCCTGCAGCGCCTCCAGCAGCGTCAGGTATTCCTTGACCGATACCGGCAGCTTGGCCGAACGCAGGGTGTAGAAAAAGTCGATCAGCATGGCGAATCACTCCCGGTCGGAAGCAGGGGTTCGGGGCTTGTCCAGCAGGTAGAGCAACTGCGCCCGCACTTCGGGCCATTCGCCCGAGCGCAGGCTGTACATCACGGTGTCGCGGATGGTGCCGTCGCGGCGCATCGCATGGCCGCGGATCACGCCGTCCCTGCGGGCGCCGAGCCGCTCGATTGCGCGCTGCGAGGCATGGTTGAAGTTGTCGGTGCGCCAGCCCACCACATGGCATCCCAGGGCGTCGAAGGCATGCGTGAGCATCAAGAGCTTGCAGGTGGTGTTGACGTGCGTGCGCTGGCAGCGCTTCGCATACCAGGTGTAGCCGATCTCGACCCGTTTCACTGCGGGCAGGATGTCGTGGAAACTGGTGCTGCCGAGCACCGTGCCGCTGGCTTCGTCGGTGACGGCGAAGGCGAAGCGGTTGCCGTCCTCGCGCATCTTCAGCGCCGCCACGATGTAGCCGCGCGYGTCCTCGGGCTCGGGCACCGAGGTCACTCGGAGGTTCCAGAGCTCGCCGTCGGCGGCCGCTGCGCGCAGGCCGTCCTCGTGGGCCAGCGACAGCGGCACCAGCGCGATGCCGCGCGACCGCAACGTGGCAGGCTCGACGAATGCCATCCTCAACTCCTGGGGTTGCCGTACTTGCGCACGTACCAGGCGCGCGCGAGTTGGGCACCGGCGCCACCGCCGAGGCCGATCAGCRGGATGCCGAAGATCGCGTTATTGGTGTAGCCACCGGGGCCGAAGGCGTCGAGGCCCAGCAGCAGACCGATCCAGCGGCCGAGCAGCGCGCCGGCGACGAACAGCACCGCCTGCGCCACGCCGAACAGCATCAACTGCCTGGTCGGGTGCTTTCCAGCGTTCATCGGTTGTTGCGCTGCATGAACACGAGCTTCTCGAACAAGGTCACGTCCTGCTCGTTCTTGAGCAGCGCGCCGACCAGCGGCGGCACCGCGACCTTGTCGTCCTTGCTCTGCAGCGCCTCCAGCGGAATGTCCTCGGCCACCAGCAGCTTGAGCCAGTCGAGCAGTTCGGAGGTCGAGGGCTTCTTCTTGAGACCGGGCAGGTTGCGCACGTCGTAGAAGGTCTTCATGGCCGCGGTCAGGAGTTCCTGCTTGAGGCCCGGGAAGTGCACCGCGACGATGCTCTTCATCGTTTCCGCGTCGGGGAACTTGATGTAATGGAAGAAGCAGCGGCGCAGGAAGGCGTCGGGCAGCTCTTTCTCGTTGTTCGAGGTGATGAACACCACCGGCCGGTGCTTGGCGCGGATCAGCTCGCGCGTCTCGTAGCAGTAGAACTCCATGCGGTCGATCTCGCGCAAGAGATCGTTCGGGAATTCGATGTCGGCCTTGTCGATCTCGTCGATCAGGAGCGCCACCGGTTCGTCCGCAGTGAAGGCCTGCCACAGCACGCCCTTGACGATGTAGTTGTGGATGTCCTTCACGCGCTCGTCGCCGAGCTGCGAATCGCGCAGCCGGCTCACGGCGTCGTATTCGTACAGACCCTGCTGCGCCTTGGTGGTCGACTTGATGTGCCACTGCAGCAGCGGCAGGTTGAGGGCCTGGGCCACTTCCTCGGCCAGCATCGTCTTGCCGGTGCCGGGCTCGCCCTTGACGAGCAGGGGACGTTTGAGCGTGATGGCGGCATTGACCGCGAGCATCAGATCCTGAGTGGCAACGTAGTTGTCTGAACCCTTGAATTTCATGGAATGGCGTGGTGCGGAGGGTGGTTGAAAGAACACAACATCGATTCTTCGTCCGCGGGGGCCGCGAGGAGCCCCCATATAATCAAATGTTGATTTGAAACAAGTTTCTCCACGAGATTGTGCGCGCAAAATGAACAAGTTGTTGACCACRATGTTTGCCCTGGCTGTCGCCTGCGTGACGGTCTCGGCCCAGGCCCAGAAGATCACCGGCAATGCTGAAGCCGGGGCCAAGAAGACTGCGATGTGCGTGGGCTGCCACGGCATCATCGGCTACCAGGCGAGCTTTCCCGAGATCCACAAGGTGCCGATGATCGCGGGCCAGAGTTCCAGCTACATCGTCTCCGCGCTCACGCAGTACAAGGGCGGCGAGCGCAAGCACCCGACCATGCGCGCCATCGCCGACTCGCTGAGCGAGCAGGACATGGCCGACCTCGGCGCCTACTACGGCCAGCTCGGCCTGAAGGAGGGCGACGCGCCGCCGGCCACCGCCAAGGCGCCCAGCGACAAGGTCCAGGCCCTGATCTCGCGCGACAAGGACAACGCCTGCACCAAGTGCCATGGCGCCAACTTCAACACGCCCAACGACGGCACCGTGCCGAAGCTCGCGGGCCAGTACGCCGACTACCTCTATGTGGCGCTCAAGTCGTACAAGGCGCAGAACCATGCCCAGCTCGGCCGTTCGAACGGCGTGATGAGCGGACAGGCCAAGAAGTACACCAACCCCGAGATCAAGGAACTCGCCGCCTACATCAGCTCGCTGCCCGGCGAACTGAAGACGGTGCCGGAGTCGCGCTTCCACCACGCCGACTGAACGGCGCTGCGCCCCAGACAAAGCCCGCTTGCTGCGGGCTTTGTGCTTTCTGGCGCGGCCGCACGTGGGCCTCGGGGGCAACGACCCACACGCAGTGGGGGAGCGTGGGGGTCATCCAGGCCGGCGCCGGGCCGCCCCAAGGCGGCCTGCGGCCCCCTCGGGGGGCCGCGACCCACACGCAGTGGGGGAGCGTGGGGGCACCACTAGTCCCGCGTGGCGCGGCGCTGCACGCAGGCCACGTAGGCCTCGCCGTCGGGCGGGCGGCCGGCGCGCTGGCTCTCCCACATCATCTGGCCCAGGCACTCCATCGCTTCGTGGTGGGCGTCGAGCAGCGAGTCGCGGCGCGCTGCCAGCAGTTCGACCGCCTGGCGGATGCCGCGCGGCTGGTCGATCGAGCACTGCTCGCTGATCGACAGGTGCATCGACAGGTGCAGGAAGGGGTTCTCGCGCCCGTCCTTGCCGTCGTAGACGCGCGCCACCGCGGCGTCGGCGTCGGCCAGGTCGGCGTGGTATTCGGGGTGCTCGTCGATCCAGCGGCTGGCGATGATCTCGAGCGCTTCCATCGGCTCGCCGCGGCGGCTCTTGGCGAAGACGTCGCAAAAGAAGCGACGCACTTCCTCTTGGGAGGGATTGAACATCCGCCAAGATTAGCACCGGCCCCACAGGCGGCGCCGGGCCGCTACATTGCTGAGCCATGGACCGCCTCGAAAACATAGAGACATTCGTTCGCGTCGCGCAGACCCAGAGCTTCGCCGAGGCCGCGCGGCAGATGCGGGTGTCCAAGTCGGTGGTCACCAGCCGCGTGAAGCAGCTCGAGGACCATGTCGGCGCGCCGCTGTTCCACCGCAGCACGCGCGTGGTGCGGCTCAGCGACGTCGGCCAGGCCTTCCTGCGCGACTGCACCGAGCTGGTCGGCCGGGCCAACGACATCATGGACCAGATGCGCGACGCCAGGGCCGGGCCCACCGGCACGCTGCGCATCCATGCGCTCACCGGCTTCGTGCTCGGCCACTTCGCGGCGCTGCTGCGCGCCTTCCAGGTCAGCTTTCCGGACATCCATCTGGAGCTGATCGTGAGCGATGCGGTGGTGGATCCGGTCAAGGCGGGCGTGGATTGCGCGCTGCAGATCTTCCCGGCGGCTTCCACCGAACTGGTGTCGAGGCCGCTGTTCCCGGTGCGCCGCGTGTTCTGCGCCACGCCCGAGTACCTGGCCGCGCACGGCATGCCCCAGAGCCCGCGCGACCTGCACAAGCACGCGCTGGGCCTCTATTCGGGCTACCCGACACGCGACCGCTGGACCTTTCACCATGGCGGCGAACAGGTGACGATCTACATGAGCGCCGCCTTGCTCACCAACAGCGTCCACCTGCTGCGCGAGTACGCGCTGGAGCACGCCGGCATCGTCTGCCTGCCGACGCTGGTGGCGGGCGACGCCATCCTGCGCGGCGACCTGCAGGTCGTGCTGCCGGAGCACCAGCTGTCCTCGTTCTCCTTGAGCGCGGTCTATGCGGGCACCTCGCGCAACGCGTTCAAGCTCCRACTCTTCATCGAGCACATCACGGCGGCCTTCGCGAAGGTGCCGCCCTGGGACGCCGCGATGATCGAGCGAGGGATGCTGCCGCCGGGACTGATCGCCGACGGCTAGGCGATCGCGGGTAAACCCTGCGCATTGACCGGAATCGCCGAACAATGCGGCCCGCATTTGAGGCCTACCGGAGCGGCCCGCCGTTTCCTACAGTCCATTCATCGCAGTCCATCGCTGCACTGTTTGGCACTTCAGGAGACACACCATGACCGCTGCCTACCAGACCCGCTTCGGGTCCCTCCAGCACTTCGAGAAGGGCCACGTCGAGCCGATCGCCGACGACGTGCGCCACTATGCGTTTTCCAACTGCTTCGAGATTGCGAGCAAGAGCAGTCCCTACGAGAAGGTGGTGTTCGGCCAGAACCAGATCTACGTGCTGGAGACGCTGCGCGCCGAAGGCACGTCGCCCTGGTACACCAGCGCGCACGACGAGTTCGCGCTGGTGATGGATGGCGAGGTCGAGGTGCACCTGGTCCAGCTCGACGCCAGCCAGACCGTGGCCGACGCAGAGAAGAACGGCGCCGTGCTCGTGAAGGGTGAACCCAAGGGCCCGAAGATGGGCTGGATGAAGCTCTCGCGCGGCCACCAGGGCCTGCTGCCGAAGAACACGGCCTACCAGTTCCGCACCGCCGGCGCGCCCGGCGTGATCGTGCTGCAGACCTGCAAGGGCGATCTTTCCGTCGAGAAGTGGGCAGACATCTGCCAGTCGCATTGAGCCGCCGAGGAGCACCGCCATGAACGCACCCGCAGAACTCGCCAAGGTCATCGCGTCGCAACCCGACGCCACGCTCGGCTACAAGGATTTTTCGCTCGGCAGCTTCGGCTTCCGGCGCGACGAGTATTTCGCCCACATCACCTGGAAGACCCGCGACGGCCGGCCGATGAGCCACACGCTGGACGTCGGCAACTACCTGCGCGCCCTGATGCGCGACGTCGCCTGGGGCTTCTTCTACGGCTGGGTCAACTTCGACGACGTGATCGGCACCGTCAACCACTACCAGTCGGTCGACCTCTATGCCGGCAGCTTCAACGGCACGATGAAGGAGGCCGGCATCGACCTGCTCGAGAACTTCCCGACCGCGCAGATCCGCGCCACCTTCGAGGCCATGCTCGACGACTGGACCAACGAGAGCTTCGACCCGTTCGCAGCGCCGCAAGAGACCGGCTCGCCCTACGGCCGCAAGAAGGGCAACAACACGGCCAAGATCACCCGGGCGCGCGAGCTGGCGACCCGCTGCGTCGGCCTGAAGGGCGACCTCGACCTGCGCAGCGACGCGCGCGGCGCGCCGATCAACCGCGCCTTCGCCGACGTGCCGCAGGGCGAGCCCGAGCTGCATCCCGAGCCCGGCTTCGAGAACGACGTGCATGCCTTCAACCTGTTCGGCTTCCTGAGCCGCTCGCAGGTGACGTGGAATCCGAGCTTCACTTCGGTCGTCAAACACAGCTACATGTGCCCGACCACCGAGGAGCACATCCTGCCGATCATCCACGGCAACGACCGCGTCGAGTGGTTCTTCCAGATGACCGACGAGATCCACTGGGACTGCGGCGACAAGAACACCGGCCGGCCGATGGCGCGCGTGATCATGAAGGCCGGCGACATGGCCGCGATGCCCGYCTATTGCCGCCATCAGGGCTTCAGCCCCAAGCGCTCGATGCTGCTGGTCTGGGAGAACGGCTCGCCCAGCCTGGTCTACGAGATCCAGAAGGGCGAGAGCCCCGAGATCCCGGTTCAGTTCTAGGACATGGGCGAAGGCTGCGCGGGAGGCCGCGCAGCCCTCGCCACGAGGAGACGACGCGTGTGGCAAGCCGCGACCGGCCCCGTGCCGGTGCGGCGTCGCGCCGCGCACGGCCCGCACCGCTTCAGGCGAAGAAGGAGACACACCATGGCACTCACCCGTCAAACCATGACCGACGAGCAACGCAAGTCGGTGGCGCTCGAATACCTCAAGGCCTACGACAACGGCGGCGTCACCTCCACCGGCGGCTCGATCCTCGACCTGTTCGCGGATGACGCGCAGGTGTACTTCCCCAAATGGGGCCTGGCGAACGGCAAGGAACAGATCGGCAAGCTGTTCGGCGACGTGGGTAGCCGCGGCAAGTCCATCCGGCACGACTACGCGGGCTTCAACTGGATCTTCACGGGCACCGATCTGTTCGCCTGCGAAGGCACGAGCTTCGGCGAGCACGCCGACGGCCCGTGGCGCGCCGGCGTGCCCGAGTGGGGCGCAGGCCGCTGGTGCGACGTCTTCGAGATCCGCGACTTCCTGATTCAGCGCTGCTTCATCTACCTCGACCCGGACTACGCCGGCAAGGACACCGCCCGCTACCCATGGCTGAAATGACACCCCCCCAGGTTGGCTCACTTCGTGTAGCCGCCCACCCCCTTCCAGGGGGCAACACCAGCGGCCCGGCAAAGCCGGTTCCGCGGTGTTCCTGAACTTGCAGTCAAAGCTGGAGATCCTCATATGACCCTCGCAGACATCCAGCAGGCCGCCGGCCTGAAGACGCCCATCCGCCACCAGCTCTTCATCGACGGCCGCTTCGTCGACGCGGAGTCGGGCGAGACGCTCGCCACGCTGAACCCGCACGACAACTCGACCATCGCCGACGTGGCGCTGGCGGGCAAGGCCGACGTCGACCGCGCGGTGGCCGCGGCGAAGCGTGCCTTTCCGGCCTGGAGCCGCATGGCGGCAGCCGACCGCGGCCGCATCCTGCTCAAGCTCGCCGATCTCATCGAGGCCAACACCGAGGATCTGGCCCGCCTCGAGTCGCTCGACACCGGGCACCCGATCCGTGATTCGCGCAAGCTCGACGTGCCGCGCACCGCGGCCTGCTTCCGCTACTTCGGCGGCATGGCCGACAAGTTCCAGGGCGAGACGATTCCCGTCGAGGCCGGCTTCCTCAACTACACGCTGCGCGAGCCGGTCGGCATCGTCGGCCAGGTGGTGCCGTGGAACTTCCCGCTGATGTTCACGAGCTGGAAGATGGGGCCCGCGCTCGCGGCCGGCAATTGCATCGTGATGAAGCCGGCCGAGATCACGCCGCTGAGCTCGCTCAGGATCGTCGAGCTCATGGCCGAGGCCGGCATGCCCGACGGCGTGGTCAACATGGTGCCCGGCCTCGGCAGCGTCGTGGGCCAGTACATCGCCGAGCACCCCGAGATCGCGAAGATCGCCTTCACCGGCAGCACCGCGACCGGCCGGCGCGTGGTGCAGGCCAGCGCCGGCAACCTCAAAAAGGTGCAGCTCGAGCTCGGCGGCAAGGGGCCCAACATCGTGTTCGAGGACGCCTTCCTGCCGGCCGCCGTCAACGGCAGCGCCTGGGCCATCTTCCACAACCAGGGGCAGGCCTGCATCGCGGGCTCGCGGCTGATGCTGCACGAGAAGATCGCCGACGCCTTCCTCGAGCAGTTCATCCCGCTGGCGCAGTCGATCAGGCTCGGCAACCCGATCGACGACGCGACCGAGATGGGCCCGCTCACGAGCGCGCAGCACCGCGAGCGCGTGCTGAGCTATGTCGAGGTGGCCAAGGGCGAGGGCGGCGAAGTGCTGGCGGGCGGCCGGTCGCCGGGCGGCGACCTGGCGCGCGGCTGCTATGTCGAGCCGACGGTGGTGCGCGCGAAGTCGTTTCGCGACCGTGTCGCGCAGGAAGAGGTGTTCGGTCCCTTCGTCACGGTGCTCACCTTCAAGAACGACGAGGAGGCGATGGAGATCGCCAACGGCACCGATTACGGCCTGGGCAGCGGCCTGTGGACCCGCGACCTGCAGCGGGCCCACCGCGTCGCGCGCGACCTGCACGCGGGCATGGTCTGGATCAACAGCTACAAGCGCGTGAACCCCGGCTCGCCCTTCGGCGGTGTCGGCCAGAGCGGCTATGGGCGCGAAATGGGCTTCGATGCGATGCGCGAGTACACGCAGGTCAAGAGCGTGTGGGTGAACATCGACGCCCAGATTCCACCGCACTTCGTGCGCTGAACACCATGCGTGACTTCGTCTACACCAGCCATCCCCAGCGCGTCGTGTTCGGTGCCGGCTCGCTGCGGCACCTGGCGCGCGAGATCGAGGCGCTGGGCGCGCGGCGCGCGCTCGTGCTCTCGACGCCGGGGCAGCGCGGACAGGCCGAGCGCGTGGCCGACATGCTCGGCGTGCGGGCGGCCGGCATCTTCGACCGCGCCGTGATGCACGTGCCGATCGAGACCGCGCGCGAAGCCCGCGAGGTCGCGCGGCGGCTGGGTGCCGACTGCGCCGTGGCCATCGGCGGCGGCTCGACCACCGGGCTGGGCAAGGCCATCGCGCTCGATTCGGGCTTGCCGATCCTTGCGATCCCGACCACCTACGCCGGCAGCGAGATGACGCCGATCTACGGCCTCACYGAAGCCGGCCTCAAGAAGACCGGCAAGGACCCGCGGGTGCTGCCGCGCACCGTGATCTACGACCCCGAGCTGTCGCGCGGCCTGCCCGCGGGCCTCAGCGTGACCAGCGGCATCAATGCGATCGCGCATGCGGCCGAGGGGCTCTATGCGCAGGACAGCAACCCGGTGATGGACCTGATGGCACAGGAAGGCATCGCCGCGATCGCGCGCGCCCTGCCGGCGATCCGGCGGCAGCCCGGGGACATCGAGGCGCGCGCCGACGCGCTCTATGGCGCCTGGCTCTGCGGCAGCGTGCTCGGCGGCGTCGGCATGGCGCTGCACCACAAGCTCTGCCACACGCTGGGCGGCAGCTTCAACCTGCCGCATGCCGAGGTGCACACCGTGGTGCTGCCGCATGCCATCGCCTTCAATGCCGAGGCGGCGCCGCGTGCGATGGAGCGCATCGCGCGCGCGCTAGGCACCGCTTCCGCGGCGCAGGGGCTCTACGCGCTCGCACGCGACAACGCGGCACCCGTTGCGCTCAGGGACATCGGCATGCGCGCCGAGGACCTCGACCGTGCGGCCGATCTTGCGGTGAGCAACCCCTACTGGAACCCGAGGCCCTTCGGGCCGGCCGCGCGCGACGCGATCCGCGCGCTGCTCCAACGCGCGTTCGACGGCGACCCGCCCGGCTGACGCTGCCGGCGATTCCTTGTGCAGGAAGAGAAAGAAAAGGAGACAACCATGACATTCAATCGCAGGCAGTTCACCCAGGCCGCGGCCGCACTGGCCGCCGCCGGCGCCGCGCCGCGGGTCTTCGCGGCCGACACGCTCAAGATCGGCTACGTGTCGCCGCAGACCGGCCCGCTCGCGCCGTTCGGCGAAGCGGACAAGTGGGTCATCGACCAGATGAAGATCGCCTTCAAGGACGGCATCGGCGTCGGCGGCAAGAAATACGCGGTGCAGATCGTGCTGAAGGACAGCCAGTCGAACCCGAACCGCGCGGGCGAAGTCGCCAATGACCTGATCCTCAAGGACAAGGTCGCGCTGGTGCTCACCGCCGGCACGCCCGAGACCGCCAATCCGGTGAGCGACGCCTGCGAGCTCAACGAGGTGCCCTGCATCTCCAGCGTGGTGCCATGGCAGCCCTGGTTCTTCGGCCGCAAGGGCGATCCGGCCAAGGGCTTCGC
Organism: Variovorax sp. P1_H12_2; assembly: GCF_056405335.1. Lineage (NCBI taxonomy): Bacteria > Pseudomonadati > Pseudomonadota > Betaproteobacteria > Burkholderiales > Comamonadaceae > Variovorax > Variovorax sp. P1_H12_2. Next base: position 5,470 of record NZ_JBFUCI010000108.1, on the reverse strand, counting down.
GTGGACCTACCACCTGTTCTGGGGCCTGGAAGACGTGATCGCGAACTTCACCAACGGCTGGAAGACGATCCCGACCAACAAGAAGGTCGGCGGCCTCTTCCCCAACGACGGCGACGGCAACGCCTGGGGCGACAAGGAACTCGGCTTCCCGAAGCCGCTCTCGCAGATGGGTTTCACGCTGGTCGACCCGGGCCGCTTCCAGAACGGCACGCAGGACTTCAGCGCCCAGATCGCSGCCTTCAAGAAGGMCGGCGTGGAGATCGTCACCGGCGTCGTGATCCCGCCCGATGCCAAGACCTTCCTGACGCAGGCGCGGCAGCAGGGCTTCAGGCCGAAGATCATCACGCTCGGCAAGGCGCTGCTGTTCCCGGGCGCCATCGATGCGCTGGGCGAACTCGGCGACGGCCTGTCGACCGAAGTCTGGTGGAGCCCTTCGCATCCCTTCACCTCGAGCCTGACGAAGCAGAGCGCGAAGGCACTGGCCGAGGCCTACGAGACCGGCGCGAAGAAGCAGTGGACGCAGCCGATCGGCTTTGCGCATGCCCTGTTCGAGGTGGCCGCAGACGCGCTGTCGCGGGCCAAGTCGTCCAAGGCGCCGGATGTGCGCGATGCGGTGGCCGCGACGTCGCTCGCGACCGTGGTCGGGCCGGTCAAGTGGGGCGGCCAGGGTCCCTTCAAGAACGTCAGCAAGACGCCGCTGGTGCTGGGCCAATGGGGCAAAGGCAAGGAGTACAAGTACGAGCTCACCATCGTGAGCAACGAGGCCGCGCCGGACATCCCCGTCGGTGGCGCGCTCAGGCCGATGCCGGGCTGAACGCGATGACCCTGCTCGCGCTTCACGCCGTCAGCAAGTCCTACGGCGCGCTCAAGGTCACCGACGGCATCACGCTCGCGGTGACCGAGGGCGAGACCCTGGGCATCCTCGGGCCGAACGGCGCCGGCAAGACCACGCTGTTCAACCTGATCTCGGGCGACGTGCGGGTGGATGCGGGCAGGGTGGAGTACGAGGGGCGCGACGTGACCACGCTCAAGCCGCACCAGCGCTGCCACGCGGGCATCGGCCGCAGCTACCAGGTGCCGCAGCCCTTCGGCCACATGAGCGTGTTCGAGAACCTGGTGACCGCGGCCTGCTTCGGCGCGCAGGAGCGCGAGCAGGAAGCCTGGCAGACCGCGCACGAAGTCCTCGCGCAGACCGGGCTGATGGCGCGGGCGAACCAGCCGGCCGGTGGCCTCACCCTGCTCGACCGCAAGCGCCTCGAACTGGCCCGCGCGCTCGCCACGCGGCCGAAGCTGCTGCTGCTCGACGAGATCGCGGGCGGGCTGACCGAGCCCGAGGCGCGCCAGCTGGTCGAGGAGTTGCAGCAGATCAAGGCGCGCGGCGTCACGATGATCTGGATCGAGCACGTGGTGCATGCGCTGCTGTCGCTGGCCGACCGGCTGTTCGTCATCAACTTCGGGCAGAAGCTGGCCGAGGGCGGCCCGCGCGCGGTGATGAACGATCCCGAAGTGCGGCGGGTGTACATGGGGATGGAGATATGACGGCACTGCTTTGCGCCGAGGGCCTCCAGGCTTTCTACGGCGATGCCCAGGCCCTGTTCGGCATCGACTTCGAGCTGCACCCCGGCGAGCTGCTGGCGATCATCGGCGCCAACGGGGCCGGCAAGTCGACCTTCCTGAAGTGCCTGACCGGCCTGGTGCGCGCGCCGCGCGAGGCGATCCGGTTCAAGGGCGAGGCGATCGGCGGGTTGCCGCCCGGCGAGATCGTGCGGCACGGCCTGGCGATGGTGCCCGAGGGCCGGCGCCTGTTCGCCAGCCTCAGCGTCGAGGAGAACCTGTTGATGGGCGCTGCGAGCGGCCGTGCCGGCCCCTGGAACCTGCAGCGGCTGTACGAGATGTTCCCGATCCTTGCGCAGAAGCGGCGCGAGCCCGCGATGGCGCTGTCGGGCGGCCAGCAGCAGATGGTGGCGCTGGGCCGCGCCCTCATGAGCAACCCCGAGGTGCTGCTGTGCGACGAGCTCTCGCTGGGCCTGGCGCCGATCGTGATCCGCGAGATCTATGCCGCCATGCCGCGCATCACGTCCGAGGGCATGACGGTCGTGATCGTCGAGCAGGACGTGGGCATGGCCCAGCAGGTCTCGCAGCGCGTGTACTGCCTGCAGGAGGGGCGGGTGTCGCTGACCGGGCGCTCCCGCGAGCTCACGCGCGAGCAGATCTCGCAGGCGTACTTCGGCCTCGAGACGCACGCGGAGGCGGCCGCGCCATGATCGAGACCCTGATCCWGGGCCTGCTGCTCGGCGGCCTCTACACGCTGTTCGCGCTCGGCCTGTCGCTGATGTTCGGCGTGATGCGCCTGACCAATGTCGCGCAGGGCGACTTCATCATCCTGGCGGCCTTCGCCGCCATCGCCGGCGTCTCGCTGACCGGCAGCGCGCCGATCTGGGTGGTGCTGGCGGTGCTGCCGATCGCGTTCGGCTTCGGCTACCTGCTGCAGCGCCACGTGCTCAACCGCACGCTGGGCAAGGATCCGCTGCCCTCGCTGGTCGTGACCTTCGGCCTTTCGATCGTGATCCAGAACCTTCTGCTGGAGCTGTTCTCGGCCGATCCGCGCGCCCTCGAGATCGGTCCGCTGGCCACCCGGTCGCTGCAGCTCACCGATTCGCTGGCGGTCGGCGTGCTTCCGCTGGTCGTGCTGGCCGTCGCGCTGGCGGCCACGGCGGCGATGCAATGGATGTTCGCGCGCACGCCGCTGGGCCGGACCTTCCGCGCCGTCTCGGACGATCGCGAGATCGCCGAGCTGATGGGGCTCAAGGCGAACCAGGTCTACGCGCTGGCCACCGGCATCGCCTTCGTGCTGATCGCGATCGCCGGTGCGCTGCAGGGCATGCGTACCACGGTGTCGCCATCGGACGGGCCGCTCCTGCTGCTGTTTGCCTTCGAGGCGGTGATCATCGGCGGCATGGGCTCGTTCTGGGGCACGCTGGCCGGCGCGATGATCCTCGGCATCACGCAGCAGATCGGCTTCCGGCTCGATCCGGGCTGGGGCATCTGGATGGGCCACCTGGTCTTCCTGGGGGTGCTCGTGCTGCGGCCGCAAGGCCTTTTCCCCAAGACGCGTGGCTGAGGCCCGCAACCATGGAACCGGTCATGACGAACAAGACTTTCGACGTGGTGCGCAGCACCCCTGCGAGCCGCTCGGCGCTGTGGGCTGCGGGCGCGCTGGTGGTGCTGGCGGCCAGCCTGCCGTTCTGGGGCGAGTCGAGCTGGATGCGCGAATTCGTCGAGATCGCCTGCTACTTCATCTTCGCGATGATGTGGAACCTGCTGGCGGGCTACGGCGGCATGGTGAGCATCGGGCAGCAGGCCTTCTTCGGCTTCGGCGGCTACGTGATGCTGATGCTCGGCAACTTCGCGGGGCTGAATCCCTTCCTCGCGATTCCGTTGGGCGCACTGGCGGCGGGCGTGATCGCGGTGCCGGTGTCCTTCGTCGCCTTCCGCCTCTCGGGCGGCTACTTCGCCATCGGCACCTGGGTGATCGCCGAAGTGTTCCGGCTGAGCTTCGCCAACGTGTCGGCGGTCGGCGGCGGCTCGGGCACCACGCTCACGGCCCTGCGCGGCATCGAGCGCGCGACGCGCGAGAGCGTCACCTACTGGATGGCGCTGGCCTGCGTGGTGGCGGCGATCGCGCTGGTCTACCTGTTCCTGCGCAGCAAGCGCGGGCTGGCGCTGCTGGCGATCCGCGACAACGAGGTCGCGGCGGAGTCGCAGGGGATCCCGGTCGTGCGCATGAAGCTCGCGGTGTACGTGGTCGCGGCCTTCGGCGCCGGCCTGGCGGGCGCGCTGTACTTCGTGGGCAACCTGCGCATCAGCCCCGACGCGGCCTTCAGTGTCAACTGGACGGCGTTCGCGATCTTCATGGTGGTGATCGGCGGCATCGGCCGCATCGAAGGACCGATGCTCGGCGCCCTGATCTTCTGGGCGCTCAACAAGTTTCTGAGCGACTACGGCACCTGGTATCTGCTCGGGCTCGGCCTGCTCGCGATCCTGGTCACCATCTTCTTCAAGCAGGGCCTGTGGGGTTTCGCCCAGCAGCGCTGGGGCTGGTCGCTGTTTCCCACGCAGCGCCGGCTGTCGGCGCACCCGGTGGCCCCGAAGCGCTCGCTGCCCGCCGCACGTCCCCCCGAACTGGAGCTCCATCCCCATGCGAAACATCAATGAACACACCATCACTGCCGCCGTGCTCGACCGCATGGCGGGCTGCGAAGACCCGCGGCTCAAGGAGGTGCTCTCGGCGCTGGTGCGCCACCTGCACGACTTCGCGCGCGAGGTGAAACTGACCGAAGCCGAGTGGGCGGCCGGCATCGAGTTCCTGACCGCGACGGGTCAGAAGTGCAGCGACAAGCGGCAGGAGTTCATCCTGCTGTCGGACACGCTGGGCCTGTCGATGCTCACGGTGGCGCTCAATCATGCGAAGAGCGCGCAGGCCACCGAAGCGACCGTGTTCGGCCCCTTCCATGTACAGGGGGCGCCGCGTCTCGCGCTCGGCGACGACATCTCGGGTGGCGCCAAGGGCGAGCCGCTGTTCGTGCAGGCCACCGTGCGCGGCCGCGACGGCGAGCCCGTCGCCGATGCCGAGGTCGATGTCTGGGAGGCCGACGCCGAGGGTTTCTACGACGTGCAGCGGGCTGGGCTGGACCGGCCGCAGGGCCGGGCCGTCTTCCGCACCGATGCCGAGGGCCGGCTGTGGTTCCGCGGCGTGATGCCGGTGGCCTATCCGATTCCGACCGACGGTCCGGTGGGCGCGATGCTGCGGGTGACCAGGCGCCATCCCTGGCGGCCCGCACACGTTCATTTCATGATCGAGGCGCCGGGCTACGAGACGCTGATCACGCACGTGTTTCGCGATGGCGATCGCTACCTCGACAGTGACGCGGTCTTCGGCGTGCGCAGCTCGCTGATCGGCGACTTCGCATCGCACCCCGAGGGCGGCACCGCGCCGGACGGCAGCCTGCAGACCCGGCCGTTTCACACGCTGGCCTTCGACTTCGTGCTGGAGCCCGCCACGAACCCCTGAGCTGTGGCCATAATCGCCGATGCAAAGCCACAGCCCGTCGCCCCCTCCGACCGAGGCGCTCGCGCCGCACACGCCGCTGCCCGCCTACTACGGGGACGAGGCCGAGCACCAGCAGTTCCTGCTCCGCATCTTCGACGACACCGCGCCCGACTACGACCGCATCGAGCGGGTGCTCGCGCTCGGCTCGGGGCCGTGGTATCGGCGCAAGGCGCTGGAGCGGGCCGGTCTGGTGGCCGGCGCGCAGGTGCTCGACGTCGGCATCGGCACCGGGCTGGTCGCGCGCGAGGCGCTCACGCTGATCGGCCCGCGCGGGTTGCTGGTGGGGGTCGACCCCAGCCCCGGGATGATGGGGCAGGTCACGCTGCCCGGTGTCGAACTGGTTCGCGGCCGGGCCGAGGC
>NZ_JBFUCI010000107.1:0-15928 GCF_056405335.1 Variovorax sp. P1_H12_2 | reverse complement strand
GCTTGCGGCTGCTCCACCGCACGACGCGCAAGGTCGAACTGACGGAGGCCGGCCAGGTCTACTACGAGCGCTGCCGGCGCATCGTGGACGAGGCCCGCATCGCGCACGAGCTGCCTCGCTACCGGTGGACTTCGCGACCATCTACATGGCGTCCCTGGTGGCGGAATTTGCGCGCCGCTATCCCGGCATCGCCTTCGACTTCGACCTGACGCCGAGGCGYGTGGACCTGGTCTCCGAGCCCTTCGATGTGGCCATCCGCATGGGCGAACTCAGCGACTCGAACTTGATTGCTCGGCTTCTGGCGCGTTTGTCGGTCCACGCCTATTCCTCGCCCGGCTACCTGAAGGTCGCGGGCGCGCCTGGTCATCCGTCGGAACTGTCTCGGCACGGGTGCCTCGGGTTCGCGAAGACAGCGACATGGGAACTGCACCGCGGCGCCGAATCCGTCCAGGTCGAGGTCGGCGGGCGCTTTCTGGTCAACAGCGTTGGCATGTTCCGTCGATTGGCCACCCTGGACCTGGGTGTCGTACTTCTGCCTGTTGAAATCGTGGCCGATGACGTGGCCGCAGGTCGCCTGAAGAGGGTGCTGACGGAATGGGAGGGCAAGTCGACGCCGGTCTACGCGTTGACGGAGACACGATTGTTGCCCGCCAAAGTGCAGCGCTTCATCGAGTTCCTGCAAGAGCGCCTTGGCCAGCGCGACAAGGCTGCGCAGGCTTGAACCGGTGCCGGGCTCCGCGCGGCGACCTCAGAGCAATGGGTACGGCTGGTCGTCCGGCGCGCCCAGCGCCAAGTCGCGATAAAAGTCCCAGCCCCGCTCTCCGGCGTACGTGCCGGAGTCCCGTTCGGCGAGGTAGCGCGCGATGTCGAAGTGGTTGAGCCTGCCGGCGACCGGCGCCATGTCCAGCTGCGCCGTGCCGCGGATGTGCGACATGACGGATCGCGCCATCAGCATGAAGGCCCACGGCGCGGAACCGATGCCATCCAAGCCGACGCCCGGGAAATACAGGTCGGGCGCATCCAGGCTGCGGAACATGCACGCGCAGCGCGAGGCCAGTTCGTCGACGGTGCAGATGCGTGCAATGCGCGGCTCTTCGAAGTACGAGAGGTCGGTCTGGTAGCCCGTGCCCCACAGGAGAACATCCACCGCGAGGCGCGTGCCGTCCGACAGCGTCACGTCGCGCCCCTCGATGCTCTCGACGCTGCCCGGATACCGCTCCAGTTCGCCGAAGCTGGCCAGCATGCGAGCGCGGCCGGGAATGAGTTGGTCTTGCCGCACATCGAGCGGCCTTTCGGGCTGGATCGACTGGATGCCGAACTTTTCATAGCGGCTCACCAGGTCGGCGCCGATCATCGCGTTCTGCTGCGCGACGGTCATGCCGTTCACCTGCATCTTCKCGTACGGCCGCACGCTGCCGGCGATGATCTTCGGCTTGCCGGTCGGGGTGAACCAGCGCAAGCCCCGGTACGCCCAGACGATCCGGCGCGCCTTGTACTCGAGGCACAGGTCCAGCAAGTCGAAGGCCGAGGCACCGCCGCCGACCACGAGCACCTCGCGCCCGGTCAGTTCGGCCGGATCCCGCAGGGCGCTGGAATGCAGTTCTCGCACCGCGCTTTCGCGACGCGGCACATCGGGAATCACAGGCGTGTTGTGGCCACCGGTGGCCGCCACCAGATGACGGGCGCGCACCGTGCCTTCTCGCGCATCGAGTTCCCAGCATGTGCCGGTGTAACGCGCGCGAGACACCGGGGTGTCGAGCCGGATGCGATCAGCGAGGCCGAAGCGCTCGACCCATGCCTCGATGTTGGCGACGATGTGCGGCTGCTTCGGGCCAGCCAGCGGCAGATCGCCGACGGTCCAGTCGGTCGGGCTGATCTGGATGTCCTGCCATTGCGGAAGCTGGCGCCACAACCCACCGACGCCGCCCTGCTTTTCGAGCAGCAGCGCATCGAGGCCCGATTGTCGCGCGTAGTGCAGGTGGATGACGCCGGCGACACCTCCGCCCACGATGGCCAGATCGAGCAACGGGGTGGCTTGCATGGGTGCTCCTTCTCATTGCCCAAGAGCGCTGTGCACGCAGGGAGATCGCCTGGCAGATGGGTGGCGTGATGATGCGCTTGATGTTCCGGGGGCGGCAACAGCGCGGCATGAGATCGACCGAGCGCTGAACCCGTACCCGCATTCCGCTGCGCCGTTGATACGTTGTTGGCTGCGGCGCTCATGAAGAATATGCTGCGGTTGCGCAGTCCCGCCCAGGTGGTGTCGGACGGATCGCGCACCCGCACAGGGAGGACAACGTGATCGGGATGGAGAAAACAGCTTTGCCACGATGCATTCGGACTCGCAATCCTTGCCTGCAAGGTGCTTGGCACCGGCTCGGCCAGAGACCGGGCTAGCGGCGGCGCCATGCGAACCTGGTTCTTCACGACGCTGCGCGCCTATCGGATCGAAGGATTGCCGGGCGATCTCGTCGCTGGGCTGATGCTGGCAGCCATCGCCATCCCCGGGCAACTCGCCACTGCCCGGCTCGCGGGGATGCCGCCGCAGACGGGGCTCTATGCGTTCGCCGCCGGCTCCATCGCATTCGCCGTATTCGGCGCCAACCGCTTCATGTCGGTCGCAGCGGACTCGACGATCGCGCCCATCTTTGCCGGCGGGCTGGCCTCGATCGCCACTGTCAGCGCCGTCCCGTATCCGCAGCTGGCTGCGCTGCTCGCCCTGATGGTCGGCTTCGTTCTCGTCGCCGTGGGCCTGTTCAGGGCGGGCTGGTTGGCGACGCTGCTGTCGATCCCGGTGACGACCGGTTTCCTGGCCGGTATTTCGGTCCATATCATCGTCGGCGAGTTGCCCACCCTGTTGGGCGTTCCTGGCGAGCAGGGGCATCTGCTCGCGCGCCTCGTCGCCGTCCTGGGCCGGTCCGGGGAGGCCAATCCCTATGCGCTCGGATTGGGCGCTGGGGTCCTGATCGTGACGCTGGTCGCGTCGCGCATCAGCCCCCGTATCCCGGGGGCCCTGATCGGTCTGGTCGTGGCGGGCATCGCCGTGGCCTGGTTCCACCTTGGCGCCCGCGGCGTCAGCCTGCTCGGCGCCTTGTCGGTGCCGCTGCCGCACGTCGCCTTGCCGACGCTGCCGGACGTCGAGGCGTTCGGCCGCATGGTGCAGCTGGCGCTGGTGGTGGCGGTGGTCTGCATCATGCAGACGGCAGCGGTGGCCAGCACGTTTCCATCCGATGAGGGGAAGTCGGACGATGTCAGCCGCGACTTCGGGGCTGTCGGCGCGGGCAACGTCGTGGCCGGGCTGATCGGCGCCTTCGCCGTTGACGCAAGCCCGCCGAGCACCGCGATCGTGCGCGAGTCCGGCGGGCGATCGCAGATCTCGTCGCTGACGGCCGTCGGCCTGATGATCGCTCTGGCGGCGCTGGCCTCGGGTCTGATGGCCTACGTGCCCCACGCAGCGCTCTCCGGTATCCTGGTCTACATCGCCCTGCGCATCTTCCGTGTCGACCAGATGATCCGGATCTATCGCCGCGGCGGACTCGAGATCCTGTTGGTGGCAGCAAGCGCCGGGCTCGTGATTGCCCTGCCGATCGAGACCGGCATGCTGCTCGCCATCGTGATGTCCTTCGTGCACAGCCTGTACATCGTCGCGCGGCCCTACTGCGTCGAACTGGCCCGGGTGCCGGGAAGCACCGTGTGGTGGCCTCCTGCCCCGGGCGCCCCTTTCGAGCGGGAGGCTGGGGTTCTCGTTTTCGCTCCCGGCGCGCCGCTCAACTTCAGCAACGCCGAGCGCATCTGCACCGAGCTGAAGTCGGCCATCGCCAGGCAGCGCCAGCCCGTGAAGCTGCTGATCATCGAGGCCAACGGCATCATCGACATCGACTACACGGGTTCGCAGGTCCTGCTGCGCGCGATCACCGAACTTGCGGCTGCTGGCATCGTTGTCGCCATCGCCAGGCTGTCGGTCGGGCGGGCGCAGGCACAGGCTCGACGAACGGGCCTGATAGAAGCGATCGGTCCAGACCGTGTGTTCAAGTCGGTCGAGGAGGCGGTGCTCAAGCTGGCTCGGCGTGCACAGAGCTTGAGCGGCGAATCGCCGGAATGAAAAGGCGGTTTCGTGTCACGGGGCGAGGCCTGTCGGTGCGCCGTAGACGGGCTGCGCATGCAGGCTGGTCAGCAGCCGCTGATAGTCCGGGTTGTTCCGCAGCAACTCGCGCCCCGTCGCGATCAGCCGCGCCACCTGTTCCTTGTCCAGCACGAAGCTGGTCGGAATCTCGTTCAGGAACCGGCGCATCTGCACGTCGGGCACATCTTCGAAACTCAATCGGATGAAGTAAGAACTGACGGGCCGTTCGGGTGTCGAGAGGTCTCGAGTCCACTGGTCGAGGCTTTGCTGCGTCTGCTCGAGCGTGGCCACGTTGTAGCGATGCAATTGGACATTGGTGACGGCATTCATCGTCTGCTCGAAGGTCGGTTCGCGGCGGCTCTCTCCGATGCCCCCGACTGCATCGGCCGCTGCATTGACTGAAATGATGGCGGTGCGGCGCGGCGGCGCGATGCCCTGCCCCTGGATGAATTTCTCCGCACCACCCGCCAGATCGACGGCGCCCAGGAGTGCGCGAAGTCCCAGGTTGTCGGTAATGCCGCCGTCGACCAACTGGGCGTACTTGTGCCTGACCTTGTTCTGGTACGAGAGGTCGTCTGCACGACCATGGTCAAGTAGTCGTTGTCGCTGTCGCGCTTCTTCGCGGCCTCGAGCCAGGCGGGTGTGCCGCGAGTGCGTCCGTGGCTGCTGAACCAACGCGCGGGATTCAAGAAGCCGCGCACCAGTGCGGCTTCGACGTCGCTGCGTAGAAATCGCTCCTCGTAGTCGACGAAGATGCGATCGCCGTACAGGCCGTAGTAGGCCGACGTGAAACTGCCCCCCTGAAACCGAACTGATGACCGTGATCGCGTCGAGCAGGCTTTGCTCCTTGCCGTTCATCTGCACTTGCGTGTCACGCAGTTCCTGCATGACGCCATAGGACAGGGCTGCGGCGCGCGTGCCGCCGCCCGAGAAAGCGACAGCCAGCATCAACTCGCCGGAATGGCGCTGCGGATTGTTGGCAAACTCACTCAGGGCATAGACAGCACCAGGGTGGTCTGGGCCCAAAGGAAAGTTCTCGACGACCCCATAGGTGGTACAGCCGCCGAAGCCCAGCGTCATGCCCAGCAGCAGAGTTCGCAGCCGGAGGTAGTCTGTCGCTGGCGCTTTCGCGTCGCCGTTGACGAGCACGAACATATGACCTCCTGAGCTTCTGGCCCGCCAAGCCAAGCCAAGCCAAGCCAAGTCGATGCCGATTCTCGGTCCGATCACACCGAGGGGACATCCCGGGCGCCACCTATCTCCACGTACGTGGAACACATGATGCGCCTCGCAAGGAGGCGCATCGGCGACTGAAACGTTGCTCGCAAGTTTTCAGCCTTCCGCCTAAACTCGTCTCCCATCTGTCGCCGCGCTTCGCGCGATCCAAGGCTCCTCAATGCGCATTCTGCATGTCCGACGACTTCACCAGGCCTGACTCGGCAGGCATTGGCCTCGGGTGACGACAGGTGCAACCAAGCCCTGATCAGGACGGACATCGGGCGAGCACGCTGGTCCTCGCGCTGCTGTCGCTGCTCGTGGGATGTGTCACCGGGTTGGTCTGCGCCCTGTTCCGGATCCTGCTTCGACAAGCCGATACCTTGCGCAGCGAGTTCATCGCGTTTGCGCATCAGCAGGGGCTCCTGGGCCTTCTGCTCGTCGTCGCCAGCGCCGCGGCCGCGACCGCCGCTGCAGCGGCCCTGGTGAGCAGGATCTCCCCGAGCGCTGCAGGCAGCGGCATACCCGAGGTCGAGGCCGCGATCAGCGGTGGCGATCCGGGCAGGCCCGTGCGCACTGCCGCCGTCAAGTTCTTCGGCGGATTGCTCGCCATCGGATCCGGCCTGGCTCTCGGGCGCGAGGGACCCAGTGTGCAGATGGGGCACTCGATTGCCGACATCATCGGCCGGTTGTTCCGGCGCAACCAACTCGACGCCCGCGTGCTGTTCGCAGCGGGCGCGGGCGCGGGACTCGCGACGGCCTTCAATGCGCCGATCGCCGGGGCGGTGTTCGTCCTGGAGGAACTCCTGCGGCGCTTCGACACGCGTACAGCGGCCGCAGCGCTGGGCGCCTCGGCGGGCGCCATCGCAGTGGCCCGCGTATTCCTTGGCGTGGATCCGGATTTCAGCGTCCCGGCACAGGCCTTTCCGGGCTTCGCGGCAGTGCCGGTCCACATCGTCCTGGGTGTCATTGCAGCGCTGGCGGCTGCCGCCTATGCGCGAGCCGYCCTGGGCGCGCTGGCGATGGCCGATCGAGCGACCGGACTTCCGGTGACGGCTCGGGCGGCCTTGATCGGCGGCGGGGTCGGTCTACTGGCCTGGCTGGCGCCGCAATGGGTTGGCGGAGGCGACGCGATCACCCAGCAGACGCTGCTCAACGTGGGATCGCTGTCCACGATCGGCCTGATATTCGCAGTCCGCTTCGCGATCGGTCCGCTGTCATACGCGTCCGGCACGCCCGGCGGCTTGTTCGCGCCGATGTTGGTCCTCGGCGCGCAAATCGGCCTCGTATTCGGTCGACTGTACGACCAGTGGTTTCCGGGCGGCGCCTCCCCGACCGCCTATGCTGTCGTCGGCCTGACAGCATTTTTCACTGCGGTGGTCCGTGCGCCGCTCACCGGCATCTGCCTGGCGGTCGAGATGACGGGCAGCGCCAACCTGCTGCTGTCGATGCTGGCCGCCTGTTTCGGCGCCATGGTCGTGATGAACCTGCTCGGTATCCCGCCGATCTACGACCTGTTGCGCGATCGGGCCGAGCGCGCTCGCAACCAGCCTTCGACGAACGTCGGTACCGCAACCGAGAGATGACCTTCGCGCTGGCTGCGCTGCGGCAGTTCCTGGTGCGTTGCATCGACCGGTTGAATCCGAAGCCCAATGCGGCGGCCGTCTCGCAGTGCAGAATTGGCCCCCAAACCCACACGCAAACCTGGAGGAGGGTCGCCATGACCATTGAACTGAGCAAGGAAGCACGGAAGGAAGCCATCGCCTCCATCGAGAGGTACTTCCGCGAGAACATGGAGGAACCCATCGGCAACATCGCTGCTGGCGCACTCCTTGGTTTCTTCCTGGAAGAAGTGGGCCCCACGATCTACAACCGAGCCGTCGCTGAAGTTCAGGAGCGGCTCCAGGCCAGGGTCTCGGAGCTGGACATCGAAGCCCATGAGGAGGAGTTTCAGTACTGGAGCAAGCACGACCGAAAGGCGCGGGAGCGGAAGTGAAGGGCGGGCTTTGAGGAAGCTCTGGATGTCATCTTCCATGTTCGGTGCCATAGGCTTCACGGTCGCACTCCTCGTCACGACGGCCTACTTCATCCTGGGATCGATTCCGCTTCTGGTACTGAAGCATGACACGCCGCTGGACGCCCGATTTGTCCGCGGATTCTTCAATACCTACTACATCGCCGCGTTTGCGACTGCGACCGCGACGGCTGTCAGCTTTGCGTTTGCGGGTCGGCCCGGGATTGCAGCAGGCGCCGCAGGATTGGCGTTGATTGCCATCGTTCTGCGCAAGAACATCATCCCCAAGATGGACGCGCTCGGAGCGCAGATCGAGTCGAACTGCATGGATGCAATTCCAGGATTCCGCAGAACTCACATCACCGCGATTCTGATCAACATCGCCCAGCTCGTCGCCATCGTATGGAGTCTCGTCACCTTGAGCCGATAGCTCTCGCAAGACACGGACCACCACCCCGATGGCTCCATCGCACCTCAGCGACTTCGGCGACCTGCTGCTGCGCCTGTACCGACTGTCGCGGGAACAGCCGATCCATCCAGGGTCGCCCCCGAGCTGCACAACACGCCGGCCGACCTCTCCCGTAACTTTTGCGAACAGCTTTGCCCGTGCGACCTGTCGTCCAACGGGAACTTCCCGGCACCGTTCGAAACTCACGAAGGCTTCATTGCGGTGACCTCGACGCGTTTGTAAAAAATTGAACCAAGATGAATCAAAACAAGGAATTGATCAAGTCGATCTTCGAAAACTTGAAAAACCTGGTCCTGTGCGCCTTGTTGATCGCTGCAGGACTTTTTGAACATGACAATTCAACAGGCTTCATGGGCTGGATTGCCATGGACCGATTTCTTGGCGCTGGGTTGATAGTGTTCGGATTTGCGCTCGCCTTGCTCAATCTCAGGGAAGGCATATCTCAGCTGGCCAAGCTCCCGTTTCGTCGAATTTCCATGACCCTTCTCTCATGCGTTTACGTGCTCGCCTCCGCGCGGCTCATCATCGTAATGACTGCATTTCGATCTGCGAACTGACGTTCCTGACATCGAGCTTTTCGCTCACTGTTCCGACTACCGCGACATCGCGGGCGAGATGAGGGACCACCTGGTGCGCGTCGAGGCGCCGCTCAACGACGCCCACACCCAGGCGGTGATCACGCAAGCCAAGACGCTCGCGGTGGCGCGAAAACCCGTTGGCGACGAGGGTGACCGGACGCAAACGGAGTCCGACCGCGTCATCCTCCTCTGGCGGCCTTCCTGCCTTCTGCAGACCGCATCCACTGCTTCACTTTGGAGCGAAAAGCAGCGACCATAGCGTCCTGCCTCCCCTGGCGGTAGGGACAACTGGCCTTGGGGAGCTGAGTGGAGGCCGCTTGGCTCGGGACATGCGGCCAGCGGCATTTTTGGCGACACTTGCCAACCGGGCCTTTTTGCTTGCTGTCATGGCCGACCGATCGCATTCAGCGGGACACGCGGACAAGCCAGTTTCGAGATCCTGGCGATCCTGGCTCCTGCGCGTGGTGTTCTGGTTCACAGGGCTGGCCTTGGCCGGGGCGCTGGGCATGTCATTCGTCGTCTTGACTGCACTCGTGGTCGCCTATCCCAACCTGCCGAATATTTCCGACCTCCAGGACTACCGCCCGAAGCTGCCGCTGCGGGTCTTCTCCTCGGAAGGCATTCTGATTGGCGAATTTGGCGAAGAGCGCCGCGAATTCACGCCGGTCTCGACAATTCCCAAGCTGATGAAGGACGCCGTGCTGGCCGCCGAGGACGCGCGCTTTTATGACCACATCGGGATCGACTTCAAAGGCATGGTGCGCGCCGGGTACGCAAACCTGAACCGGGCAAAGAGCCAGGGTGCCTCGACCATCACGATGCAGGTGGCACGCAACGCGTACTTGACTTCGGAGAAAACGGTTGTCCGCAAGGCCTACGAGGTCCTGCTCACATTCAAGCTGGAGCATCTCCTCACCAAGGATCAGATCTTCGAGATCTATCTGAATCAGGTCTTCCTGGGCAAGCGGGCGTACGGCTTCGCCGCGGCCTCAGAGGCCTATTTCGGCAAGCCGCTCAAGGACATCTCGATTGCACAAGCCGCCATGCTGGCGGGTTTGCCCAAGGCGCCCGGCGCCAACAACCCGGTCAACAATTCCGCGCGGGCGCGAGAACGCCAGCTCTATGTGATCGACCGGATGCAGGAGAACGGTTTCATCACGCCTGAGCAGGCGGCGCAGGCCAGGCAAGAAGAGCTTCATCTGCGCGACCCCCCGGGCCCCGCCCTTCTGCGTGCCGAATACGTCGCCGAAACCGTGCGCCAGTTGATCTACGCGCAGTATGGCGACGCCACCTACACCCGGGGGCTCAAGGTCTACACCACGATCTCCGCAGTCGACCAGACGGCCGCCTACAAGGCCTTGCGCGACGGCATCATGGGTTACGAGCGAACCCAGGTCTACCGTGGACCCGAAAAGTTCATAGAGCTGCCCGACGATCCGAAAAAGCGCGCAGGCGCGATCGACGACGTGCTTGCAGATCACCCCGACAACGGCGACCTGATTGCTGCGGTGGTGGTCAAGGCCAGCGCCAAGGAGGTCACGGCCGTTCGTGCGAACGGCGAGACCTTGCACGTCACCGGAGACGGGCTGCGGCCTGTCCAGTCGGGACTGGCGGACAAGGCGCCACGCAACCTCATGATCCGTCGCGGGGCGGTCGTCCGCCTTGCGAAGACGCCGAAAGACGCATGGGGATTGACCCAGCTGCCCGAGGTCGAGGGAGCGTTCGTCGCCATGGACCCGCGCGACGGCGCCATCAAGGCGATGGTGGGCGGCTTCGATTTCAACAAGAACAAGTTCAACCATGTCACGCAGGCGTGGCGCCAGCCAGGATCGAGTTTCAAGCCGTTCATCTATTCGGCAGCGCTTGAAAAAGGATTCACGCCAGCCACCGTGGTCAACGATGCCCCGCTCTACTTCGATGCAGCCACGACCGGCGGGCAACCATGGGAGCCGAAGAACTATGGAGGCACCTTCGCCGGACCGGTTGCGCTTCGCACGGCGCTCATGAAGTCCATCAACATGGTCACGCTTCGCGTCACGCAATCGATCGGTATCCGCTATGCGCAGGACTGGATCACGAACTTCGGCTTCGACCGCGAGAAGCACCCCGCCTATCTGCCTATGGCGTTGGGCGCCGGTGCGGTCACGCCAATGCAGATGGCAACGGCCTACTCGGTGTTTGCCAATGGCGGCTATCGCGTCAATCCCTACCTGGTCACTCGCATCACGGACCACAAGGACAGGATACTGGTCGAGCCGCAGCCACCCATGCTCAACGAGACGATGCGCGCCATTCCGCAACGCAATGCCTTCATCTTGGACACGCTGCTGCAAAGCGTCGTCAAGGGCGGCACCGGCGCGAAGGCGTATCAGGCGTTCAAGCGCGACGACCTCTACGGCAAGACGGGAACCACCAACGACTCGATCGACACCTGGTTCGCAGGCTTCCAACCGACGATGACCGCGATCGCGTGGATGGGGTACGACGCACCTCGCAGCCTGGGAGACAAGGAGACGGGCAGCAGCCTGAGCTTGCCGATCTGGATCAGCTACATGCAGACCGCGATCAAGGGTGTGCCCGTGACTGAACTTCAGGYGCCCGATGGGGTGGTCCAGGTCGGCGGCGAGTGGTACTACGATGACTACGCGCCGGGCAGTGGGCTCGCCAACCCATGGGCCATGTCTGCACCGGCACCCGCCGAGGCGGCCCCGCCAACGAAGCCAGAGCCGGTTGCGGACCCGTTTCTGGTCGAACGCAGCCGGATTCTCGACCTGTTCCGCAACTAGCCAGGGCGCTTCTCCTGTGCGCCGCTTTCGGACGCTACGATCCGATAGCGACAGGGTGAAACACGACGAATTTGCGATCCTCCGCCGGCGGGAGCAAACTGAGGGGACGGCGACCTGCCGTGTTTGCGAACAAGGAGGATTGCCATGTCCATTCCTTCCCATCTGTCCAGCTACCTCGACCAGCGTGGGACACGCTATGAGGTCTCCATGCACGGACACAGCCATAGCAGCCTGGAGACCGCCCGCTGCGCCAACGTCAGCCCRGGTCAACTGGCCAAATCGGTCATCCTCGAGGACGAAGACGGCTGCGTGATGGCCGTCGTTCCCGCCGACAAGATGGTCATGCTCGGCGAGTTCTCCCGCTTTGTCGGTCGCCACAAGCTGAAGCTGGYCGGCGAGGCGCGGATTGCAGCGCTGTTCGATGACTGCGACCCTGGTGCGATACCGCCAATCGGAATGGCATGGGGCCTGCCGACCATCGTCGATGACGAACTCGAATCCAATGACGTCGTCTACATGGAAAGTGGCGATCACGAGCGGCTGCTGCGGATGTCGCACGAGCAGTTCAGTGCGCTGATGCGTGCCCAGCCGCACGGGAGCTTCTCCAAGACCCCGGAGCTCTGAAGGCTCCTGACGGGCGCGCAGACCGGCAGTGATGGTCACGGCGACCTTCCGGTTCTACGAGGAGCTGAACGACTTCCTCGCGCGTGAGCGGCGAGGGCGCGAGTTCTCCTGCCGGTGCGCGCGAATGGCGACCACCAAGCACATGATCGAGGCGCTCGGCGTTCCGCATACCGAGGTCGAACTGGTGCTGGTCAACGGCCTGTCGGTGGGCTTCGAGACCTTGCTGCGCGACGGCGACCGGGTCGCCGTCTTTCCCAAGTTCGAAGCCCTCGACATCACGCCGCTGCTGCGCGTTCGCGAGCGCGCATTGCGCGTGACCTGTTTCGTCGCCGACGCGCACCTGGGGGGCCTCGCGCACCTGCTGCGCATGACCGGGTTCGACACGCTGTACGACAATCATTTTCGCGACGAGGAGATCGAGCGTATCGCCCGCGCGCAAGGACGCATCGTGCTGACGCGAGATCGAGAGCTGCTCAAGCGCCGGGGCATCACGCATGGCTGCTATGTGCATGCGTTGCGGTCCGCGCAACAGCTGCGCGAGGTCTTTGATCGACTCGACCTTGCGCGCGGCGCGCGGCCGTTCACGCGATGCCTGGACTGCAACACGCCCTTGCACGAGATCGAGAAGTCGCTGGTCGCCTCGACCTTGCCGGCGATGGTGCGCGATCGCTACCAGCGTTTCAGCACTTGCGATGCATGCCGGCGCGTCTTCTGGGAGGGCTCGCATTGGCAGCGGATGCGCGCCATGGTGGACGAGTTGGTGGCGCCAGCGCAAGGATGAGGCCGCCCGGAAGCCGGAGGACGGCGCAAGCCTCATGGGTCTAATCGAGCGCTGCCTTCCGGTACTCAGCCAACGCCGTGCCGTGGAAATCGCCCACCGGAATCACCTTGTCGCCCAAAGCCGGAAAGCGCGCGCGAATGTTCGCTTGCTCGCGGATCCAACAACCGCGATAGGTTTCCCCATCCCACGCCGTCAGGTAGCACAGCCGATGTGGCGCGGGGCATTCCTCTTGCGCATCGGTCAACTGCAGCATTTGGTACAGCGTTCCGTTCGCCACGAACATGACGCTTGGCTGCAAGTCGCAGCCAAGAACGAGCGTGCAACCGGCGACGACTGCCACGACTGAAGACGTCTTCATGTCGCCCCCTGACGATGTCGGCCAAAGGTTGATTGAGCGCTTTGCCATGGCGGCGGTCAACCCCAAAGTTTAGGGCACCCTGGTGCCAGCGATAGTGATCGTCCGGAACGTTCGCTCTCAAGCGAATTTCTCTGAGGTCGGCCGACCTTTGCGCTTGGTGCCCGTGCATGAACAGACAAACGTCAACACGCGCATCCGTGATGGACAGATAATTTTCGTCCGCTGGCTCTTTCCCCCGCCAGCGTCCGGTGTGTCTCGCCGCTTCTCGATCCGTCGAGAGCACGACGCCTTGGATCTCAGCAGGGGATATACGGTAGCCGTACACCGATCCTGTTTGACCGGGATCAGAAGGGAACCTCTATGAAGACGAAGATCCACACCCTGATGGCCTCCTTGGCTGTCGCATCCGCCGCCCTCATGGGCGCCATGGGCACCGCGACAGCGGCTGACGAGTGGTTCATGCTCGGTGAGCAGACGATCAAGTCCGCCGATCCAAGCGTGCAGATCAAGAGCGCAGGGGGTCGATGGGACAAGGACGTCAAGCAGGTGAAGCTCTCCGCCGAGGGCGCTGACGTGCAGATCACGCAGCTCGTCCTCAATTGGGACAATCGCCGAGACGACACGTTGAAGGATGTCGGGGTCCTGAAGTCAGGGGGACAAACTGCTCCGGCGGATGCTCCGGGACGCAAGGGGCGTCTCACATCGGTGACAGTTCAGTACAAGATCCTTGGTGACAAGCCAACGGCCAACCTCAAGGTCTGGGGACTGGACTGAGCGGGGCGTGACCTCCGACGCGCATCGAACGCGTTGCACGACCTTGGTGCATGCGCAGCAAGCCGAGGCATCTGGCATGCACTATCCTTGCCCACCATGGCTTGCTCGCACATCGCGTCGATGATTCGCTCCATCCGAAAGATGGTGGGTTGGCGCGCGGCCTGAGCGGCCATGGCAACCCGCCCCATGAGGCGGGTCTTTTTCTGTCTCGTGGGGCTCGTCAAAAGCTGCTGGAGATTGAAATGCTCGAAATCGACGAAACGGCGCAAACGTCCGGCTCCCTTTCCCTGCAGGCGGTCCTGCACATGGTCTGTGGAAAGATCGGGGCTGGAAAGTCGACGCTCACCAGGCGCCTCGCCGCGGAGCCACAGACGATTCTCATCAGCGAGGACGATTGGCTCGCGCGCCTGTACCCGAACGAGATCCTCGCCATCGCCGACTACGTTCGCTGCGCCGGCAGGCTGCGCGAAGCGATGGCTGGCCACATCGAGGCACTTCTCAAGGCCGGCACCTCGGTCGTCCTCGACTTTCCCTCGAACACCCCCAGGACAAGGGCTTGGGCCCGCGGCGTCTTCGAGAAAGCGGGTGCGGCCCACCTCCTGCACTACCTGGACGTCCCCGACGAAGTCTGCAAGGCCCGCCTGCGTGCGCGCAACCTCTCGGGAGAACACCCGTTCGAAACGACGGATGCGGAGTTCGATGAAATCACCAGTCATTTCGTCGCACCAACGGCGCAGGAGGGCTTCAACGTCGTCCACCATGGCTGAACGAATGCCCGTTGGAACCGTCGCCGGCCGCGGAACGCAGGATACGGCCCGTGTGCGGAAATAACCCGCTCTTCTTCTGCTTCTGGATGGGGAAAAGAGCAGGTCGGGAACCTGCTTCGGCGGTATCGTGAGCCATGGCAATTCGGGTCGAGTGCTGCGCCGGCCATCGCGGTGAGCCGGAACCGCTCGCCTTCTGGCTCGGCGAGCGCCGCATTGCCGTGCGCGGCATCGTCGACCGCTGGTTTGCGCCGACGCAGCGCTGGGTCAAAGTCGACGCGGATGACGGGCATCTGTACGTCCTCCGATTCGACGAGATGACGGGCGACTGGGAGCTTGCCGCCTTCACGCTTGGGACCGGATAAGTCCAGAAGCTGCCGCCATCGCTCGAGGCGTTCCTGCACCCCCAGTCGTCGGAGGAAGCGCACCTGGTCAGCCGACAGGACTTCCCGCGATGCGCAAGGCAACAAAGGGCACAAGGTTGAAAAGAAGGATCCCGACCTTGTAGATGGCCATGCATGCGTAGTGAATGCCATCGAAACGCTCTTCCGATATGTGGAACCATCGACCGTGCAGCCTTCGCATCCAGGCATGCGCAAACCTGAAGGCGACGAACCACGCAAGCAGAACGGCGTAGTTGAGCACTGCGCTCCACATCAGAAAGTCGCTCGCAAACTGAAGCGTCATGGGCCGTTCTCCTTGATCGTCCGTTCGCGGCCGACTCCGGTCGGTCGCGGCACCGAAGTCTACGTCCGGTCCCGCTGCACCCAGCGCGCGTCGCTTCCGGCGCGCCGCCGGTCGTGATCCGGATGCGCCGGCCGGCGAGGACGACGAGCCGTGTCCTCAGGCCGGCGCGGCGCAAGGGGCTTCGCTCGACAACGCTTGCGGTGTGCGCGGGCGCAGCAGGAAGTGCGACAGCGCCGGGATCAGCAGCACGGCGCCGACCATGTTCCAGATGAACATGAATGCCAGCAGGATGCCCATGTCGGCCTGGAACTTGATGGGCGACAGCGCCCAGGTCAGCACGCCCGCGGCCAGCGTGACGCCGACGAGCACCACCACCTTGCCTGTGAATTGCAATGCGTGGCGATAGGCCTCGCCGAGCGATGCACCGGCACGCTGCTGGGCCAACTGCACGCTGAGCAGGTACAACGCATAGTCCACGCCGATACCGACGCCGAGCGCGATCACCGGCAGCGTCGCCACCTTGACGCCGATGCCGAGCATGACCATCAGCGCCTCGCACAGGACAGACGTGATCACCAGCGGCACCACGGCCACCACCACGGCACGCCAGCTGCGGAAGGTGATGAGGCACAGCACGATGACGGCGGCGTAGACCATCAACAGCATCTGCGTCCAGGCCTTGCGGACCACGATGTTGGTCGCCGCCTCGATGCCGGCGCCGCCCGCCGCCAGCAGGAACTGGCGGTCCCCATTGC
>NZ_JBFUCI010000106.1:0-16042 GCF_056405335.1 Variovorax sp. P1_H12_2 | reverse complement strand
GCACCGGGAAGCCGGTGGTGGTCGCTGCCTGGCAGGCCTCGGTCGCGGCCCCCTTCAAGGCCAGGGGCATCCCGACCTACGCCAGCGAGTCGGAGGCGCTCGGCGTGCTGGCGCAGCTCGCCTCGCACACGGCGCTGATGCGCAGGCCGCATCGTGCGTGGCCGGCCGAACCCTTGCCGCTGCTGCCGGCGGGGGCCGGCCGATTCATGAACGAGGCCGAGAGCCTCGCGCTGCTGGCGGCGCGCGACATTCCGGTCGTTGCGCACCGGCTCTGCCGCTCGGCACGGCAGGCGCGCGACGCCTGGACGGCGATGGGCGTGCCGGCGGTGGTCAAGGCCTGCTCGGGCGACGTGCCCCACAAGTCGGAACACGGGCTGGTGGCGCTGCACGTGCGCAGCGCCGACGATGCCGCCGCGCTGTTCGAGCAGCAATGGACCCGGCTGGCCGAGCTCGGTGCTTCGCAGGACGGCGTGATCGTGGCCGCGATGCACCGCGGCCGGCACGAGTTCATGGTCGGTGCGCGGCAGGATCCGGTTTTCGGGCCGGTGGTGGTGGTCGGCGACGGCGGCAGGTATGTCGAGGCGCTGCAGGACGTCGCCGTGCTGCTGCCGCCGTTCGACAGTGCCGACGTCGGCGCGGCCCTGCGCACGCTGCGCATCGCGCCGCTGCTGGAGGGGGTGCGCGGCGAGCCGCCGCTGGACGTCGCCGCCCTGTGCGCCGTGGTCGTGGCGGTCGGCCGCCTGATCGCCGCGGCCTCGGGACGGATCGCCTCCATCGACGTCAATCCGGTGCTGGTGGGCGCCCGGGGGGAGGGCGCCATGGTCCTCGACGCCCTCGTCGAGCGAGCCTGAGCACGCGACGGCCGTACCCGCCATCCGGGCAGGCCCGGAGCGCGACGGACGGGATCTTGGCCTTGAACTTGCTAAGCTATGGTCAAGGAGATTGGTCGTCCCATGCACAAATTCGATGAGATGTACGAACAGCTGCCCTACAGCGGCGCAGCGGTGCGAAGCCACTACAAGCGTTACGACCAATGGCTTGCGAGGCAGCCCGGCGAGGTGATGCGTTCGCGGCGCGAGGAGGCGGAAATGATCTTCCGCCGGGTCGGCATCACCTTTGCGGTCTACGGCGCGAAGGACGAGGACGGCTCGGGCACCGAGCGGCTGATTCCCTTCGACCTGCTGCCGCGCATCATTCCCGCGCACGAGTGGGCCTCGATGGAAAAGGGCCTGGTGCAGCGCGTGACCGCGCTCAACCGCTTCATCCATGACGTCTACCACGGCCAGGAGATCATCAAGGCCGGCGTGATCCCGGCCGAGCAGATCCTGAACAACGCCCAGTACCGGCCAGAGATGGTGGGCGTCAAGGTGCCCAACGACATCTACTCGCACATCTCGGGCATCGACATCGTGCGTGCGCCCGATGCCCAGGGCCACGGCGAGTACTACGTGCTCGAGGACAACCTGCGGGTGCCCAGCGGCGTGAGCTACATGCTGGAGAACCGCAAGATGATGATGCGGCTGTTCCCGGAGCTGTTCAGCCAGAACCGCATCGCGCCGGTCGCCCACTACCCCGACCTGCTGCTGGAAACCCTGCGCGCCTCGGCGCCGCCGGCCACCGCCGAGCCCACCGTGGTGGTGCTCACGCCCGGCATGTACAATAGCGCCTACTTCGAGCACGCCTTCCTGGCGCAGCAGATGGGCGTCGAACTGGTCGAGGGCCAGGACCTGTTCGTCAAGGACGACTTCGTCTACATGCGCACCACGCGCGGCCCGCGCCGGGTCGACGTGATCTACCGCCGGGTCGACGACGACTTCCTCGACCCCGAGGTGTTCCGCCCGACCTCCACCCTGGGCTGCGCCGGCCTGATGCGCGCCTACCGCGAGGGCAACGTGGTGATCTGCAACGCGGTCGGCACCGGCGTGGCCGACGACAAGTCGATCTACCCCTACGTGCCGAAGATGGTCGAGTTCTATCTCGGCGAGAAGCCGATCCTGAAGAACGTGCCGACCTACATGTGCCGCAACAAGGACGACCTGGACTACACCCTGGCCCACATGAAGGACCTGGTGGTCAAGGAGGTGCACGGCGCCGGCGGCTACGGCATGCTCATCGGCCCGGCCGCGACCCAGGCCGAGATCGAGGACTTCAAGAAGGCGGTGCTGGCCAAGCCCGACGGCTACATCGCGCAGCCGACGCTGAGCCTGTCGACCTCGCCGACCTTCGTCGACGCCGGCATCGCGCCGCGCCACATCGACCTGCGGCCCTTCGTGCTGTCGGGCAAGGAAGTCCAGATGGTGCCCGGCGGCCTGACGCGGGTCGCGCTCAAGGAAGGCTCGCTGGTGGTCAATTCGTCGCAGGGCGGCGGCACCARGGACACCTGGATCCTCGAGGCCGACCGCGGCAGCAAGCCTCGGGCGCCGTCGCAAACCCAGAGCCAAGTGGCCTGATCGGAGGAACGTCTCATGCTGTCACGCACCGCCGATCACCTCTACTGGATGTCGCGCTACACCGAGCGGGCCGAGAACACCGCGCGCATGCTCGACGTCAACTACCAGACCTCGCTGCTGCCGCAGTCGGCCGAGGTCGCGCAATACGGCTGGCAGGGCCTGCTGTCGATCAGCGAGCTGCTGCCGCTCTACAACGAGAAGCACGAGGGCTTCAAGCCCGACGAGGTGATGGAGTTCATGGTCAAGGACGAGTCGAACCCGTCGTCGATCCTCTCCTGCCTGCGGGCCGCGCGCGAGAACGCGCGGGCGGTGCGCGGCGCGCTGACCACCGAAGCCTGGGAGACCCAGAACACCACCTGGCTGGAGGTCAACCGGATGCTGCGCAGCGGCGAATTCGAGCGCGATCCGGCGCAGTTCTTCGAATGGGTCAAGTTCCGCTCGCACCTCTCGCGCGGCGTGACGCTGGGCACCATGCTGCAGGACGAGGCCTTCTACTTCTCGCGGCTGGGCACCTTCATCGAGCGCGCCGACAACACGGCGCGGCTGGTCGACGTCAAGTTCCACGCGCTCAACAGCGAGTTCTTCGGCACCGCCACCGAGGAAGACCAGGAATACGACTTCTATCACTGGAGCGCGATCCTGCGCAGCGTCTCGGCCTTCGAGGTCTACCGCAAGGTGTACCGCGACGTGATCAAGCCCGAGCGCGTGGCCGAGCTGCTGATCCTGCGCCCGGACATGCCGCGTTCATTGCATGCCAGCCTGCACGAGGTGGTCAGCAACCTCGACATGGTCAAGAACGAGCAGAGCGCCGAGACCCAGCGCCGCGCCGGCAAGCTATTGGCCGACCTGCAGTACGCGACGGTCGACGAGATCCTCGCGACCGGGCTGCACGCCTACCTGACGCAGTTCCTCGACCGGGTGAACGAGCTGGGCTGGCGGATCAGCCAGGACTTCCTGGTGCCCGGGCACTGAGGATTGCCTTCAGCTTCACGGGACCTGATCGGCGTTGACCAGAATCACACCAGCGTCGCCCGCCGCACCGCCAGCTCCCAGCGCCCCATCGCCTCGTCCGCCTTCGCCCGGCTCAGGGTCGGCATGAAGCGCCGCTCGATGCGCCACAGCTTCGACAACTGCGCCACGTCGGCGTAGACGCCGGTCGACAGCCCGGCGAGGTAGGCGGCGCCCAGCGCCGTGGTTTCCGTGACCTCGGGCCGCACCACCGGGATGCCCAGCAGGTCGGCCTGGAACTGCATCAGCAGGTCGTTCACGCAGGCGCCGCCGTCGACCCGCAGTTCGGCCACCGGTGCGCCGCCGGCGGCGACCGCGTCGCGGCTCATGGCCTGCAGCAGCGCGGCGCTCTGGTAGGCAATGCTCTCCAGCGCTGCGCGCGCGATGTGCGCCACGGTGGTGCCGCGCGTCAGCCCGGTGATGGTGCCGCGCGCATCGGCATTCCAGTAGGGCGCGCCGAGGCCGGTGAAGGCCGGCACCATCATCACGCCGCCGGCGTCGGGCACGCTCTCGGCCAGCGACTGCACCTGGGCGCTGCCMTGGATCGCCTTCAGGCCGTCGCGCAGCCACTGCACCACCGCGCCGCCGACGAAGACGCTGCCTTCCATCGCGAACTGCGGCGTGGCGCTGGTCTGCGCCGCGCTGGTCACCAGCAGCCCGTTGTGCGAAGGCTGGAACGCGCCGCCCGTGTGCATCAGCAGGAAGCAGCCGGTGCCGTAGGTGTTCTTGGCCATGCCGGCCTCGAAGCAGGCCTGGCCGAAGAGGGCGCTCTGCTGGTCGCCCGCGACGCCGCCGATCGGCAGGCTGCGTCCGAGCAAGGCCGCGTCGGTGTCGGCGAAGTGCGCGCTCGACGGCTTGACCTCGGGCATCAGCGAGGCCGGGATGCGCAGCGCCCGCAGCAGCTCGGCATCCCAGGCGTTGCGGTGCACGTCGAACAACATCGTGCGCGAAGCGTTGCTGACGTCGGTGACGTGCACCTTGCCGCCGGTGAGCTGCCAGACGAGCCAGCTGTCGACCGTGCCGAAGGCGAGTTCGCCGCGCTCGGCCTGGGCCCGCGCACCGGCCACGTTGTCCAGCAGCCAGCGCAGCTTGGTGCCCGAGAAGTAGGCGTCGATCACCAGGCCGGTCTTCTCGCGGATCGCGTCGGCCATGCCGTCGGCGCGCAACTGGGCGCACAGCGGCTCGGCACGGCGGTCCTGCCAGACGATCGCGTGATGCACCGGCTGGCCGGTCTTGCGGTTCCACAGCAGCGTGGTCTCGCGCTGGTTCGTGATGCCGAGCGCATGGATGTCGCCGGCCTCGATACTGGCCTTGGCCAGCACCTCGCGCGCGGTGGCCAGCTGGCTCGCCCAGATCTCCATCGGGTCGTGCTCGACCCAGCCGGGCTGCGGGTAGATCTGCGTCAGCTCCCGCTGGGCGACGGCCACGATGCGGCCCTGGCTGTCGAAGACGATGCTGCGTGAGCTGGAGGTGCCCTGGTCGAGGGCCAGCAGGTAGGTCATGGAAGGGTCCTTCAGGTCTCGCGAGCGATCTCGCAGCGCACTTGCGCCTGCGCCAGCAGTTCGGGGAAGGGGGGAGGCGGCTCCGCATCCGTGAACAGGCAATCGATCTGCGACAGCWTTGCCAGCTCGATCATCGCGGGCCGGTTGAACTTGCTCGCGTCGGCCGCGAGCCAGACCTCGCGCGCCTGCGAAATGATGGTCTGGGCCACCTTCACCTCGCGCAGGTCGAAGTCGCGCAGCGTGCCGTCGTCCTCGATGCTCGAGACGCCGATCAGCGCGATGTCGACCTTGAACTGGCGGATGAAGTCGACCGTCGCCTCGCCCACGATGGCGCGGTCGCGCAGCCGCACCGAGCCGCCCGCCACGATCACCTCGCAGGCCGGGTTGTCGCTCAGGATGCTCGCGACGTTGAGGTTGTTGGTGATCACGCGCAGCCCCCGATGGTGCAGCAGCGCCTTGGCGATCGCCTCGGTGGTGGTGCCGATGTTGAGGATCAGCGAGCAGTCGTTCGGCACCCGCGCCGCCACCGCGCGCGCGATGCGCGCCTTGCCTTCGGCGTGCAGGGTCTCGCGCTGCCGGTAGCCGATGTTCTCGGTGGTCGAGCTGGGCACGCGCACGCCGCCATGGAAGCGCGTCAGCAGGCCTTCGTCGGCCAGCCGCTGGACGTCCCGGCGCACGGTCTGGAGCGTCACGCCGAGCATCTCGGCGAGCTGTTCGACCGTGATCGAGCCGCGCGAGCGCACGGTGTTCAGCAGCTTGAGCTGGCGGGGGTTGGAATTCACGGGGGAAAAGACAAATGGAGCGCTCGCTACTTTATAACGAAACAAAACGAATGGACTTCAGGGTTAACGCCGAAGAAAATCGCGCCATAAGGAACCAGAATGAAAAGATTCGAAAGCGAAAAATCCCTTGAACGCGGACTGAACCCCATCGCATCGGAACCCATTGCCGTGAGCGCCACCGTCTCGTCACCGACCGACTCCGCCGCCGACTGCGACGTGCTGATCGTCGGCGGCGGCATCAACGGCTGCGGCATCGCGCGGGATCTCGCGGGCCGCGGCTTTCGCGTGCTGCTGTGCGAGAAGGACGACCTCGCCGCCCACACGTCTTCGTCGTCGACCAAGCTGATCCACGGCGGCTTGCGCTATCTCGAGTACTACGAGTTCTCGCTGGTGCGCAAGGCGCTGCAGGAGCGCGAGGTGCTGCTCAAGAGCGCGCCGCACATCATGTGGCCGCTGCGCTTCGTGATGCCGCACGACCCGTCGATGCGGCCGGCCTGGATGATCCGCATCGGCCTGTTCATGTACGACCACCTGGCCAAGCGCGAGGTGCTGCCGGGTTCGCGCACCATCGACCTGCGCCGGCACGAGGCCGGCGCGCCGCTCAAGCCCGAGTTCAAGCGCGGCTTCGTCTATTCGGACGGCTGGGTGGACGATGCGCGCCTGGTGGTGCTGAATGCGCTCGACGCCCGCGCGCGCGGCGCCGAGGTGCTGACGCGCACGCGCTGCATCAGCGCGCAGCGCGGCACCGAGGGCTGGACCGCCGTGCTCGATGGCCCCGACGGGCAGCGCACCGTGCGGGCCCGCGCGGTGGTGAATGCCGCCGGGCCCTGGGCCGAGGCCTTCCTGCGCGGCGTGGCGCGCCCGGTGCACGGCGAGGCGCTGGCGACCCGGCACCTGCGGCTGGTGAAGGGCAGCCACATCGTGGTGCCGCGGGTCTTCGGCCATGACCACGCCTACATCTTCCAGAACCCCGACAAGCGGATCATCTTCGCGATTCCCTACCAGGACGACTTCACGCTGATCGGCACCACCGACATCGAGCTGCAGGGCGACGACCCTGGCGCGGCGCGGATCAGCAAGGACGAGATCGACTACCTCTGCACCCAGGCCAGCCGCTACTTCGCCAAGCCTGTGCAGCCGTCGGACGTGGTCTGGACCTACTCCGGCGTGCGCCCGCTGCTCGACGACGCGTCGGGCGACCCCTCCGCCGTGACGCGCGACTACCTGCTCGAGTCGAACACCACGGCGGCGCCGCTGCTGTCGGTCTGGGGCGGCAAGATCACCACCTTCCGCAAGCTGGCCGAGGATGCGGCCGACGAAGTGGGGCGCATGCTCGGCGAAACCCGGCCCGCGTGGACCGATGGCGCCTTCATGGCCGGCGGCGACCTGTCGGGCTGGATCGGCGCCACCACGCGCGGCTCGCGGCCCGACGACGATTTCGAGCGCTTCGTGGCGGCGGTGCAGGCACGGCATCCCTGGCTCGAGGCGGCGCTGGCGCGCCGGCTGGCACGGGCCTACGGCGCCCGGATCTCCGAAGTGGTCGGCGACGCCGCGTCGATGGCCGACTTCGGGCCGGCCGTCGCACCCGGCCTGCACGAGCGCGAACTGCACTACCTGCGCGACCAGGAATGGGCCTGCAGCGGCGACGACGTGCTGTGGCGCCGGTCCAAGCTGGGCCTGCGCTTCACGCCGCAGCAGCGCGACCAGGTGAGCGCCTGGATGCACAGGCACGCACGTTCGAAGGAAGGAGTCCCATGCAGCTGACACTCGAGCGCGTCACCAAGAAGCAGGGCCCGCAGACCTGGCTCTACCCGCAGAGCATCGCGCCGAAGAGCGGCGCGGTGACGGTGCTGCTGGGCGCCACGCAGGCCGGCAAGACCAGCCTGATGCGCCTGATGGCCGGCCTCGACGCGCCGACCGAAGGCCAGGTGCGGGTCGACGGCCAGGACGTGACCGGCGTGCCGGTGCGCGAGCGCAACGTGGCGATGGTCTACCAGCAGTTCATCAACTACCCCTCGCTCAAGGTGGCCGAGAACATCGGTTCGCCGCTCCGGCTGCGCGGCGAGAAGAACATCGATGCCCGGGTGCGCGAACTGGCCGACAAGCTGCACATCGGCATGTTCCTCGACCGCTATCCGGCCGAGCTCTCGGGCGGGCAGCAGCAGCGCGTGGCGCTGGCGCGCGCACTGGCCAAGAATGCCCCGCTGATGCTGCTCGACGAGCCGCTGGTCAACCTCGACTACAAGCTGCGCGAAGGCCTCAGGGAGGAACTCACCCAGCTCTTCGCGACCGGCGACTCGACCGTGGTCTACGCCACCACCGAGCCCGGCGAGGCCCTGCTGCTGGGCGGCTACACCGCGGTGATGGATGCCGGCGAACTGCTGCAGTACGGGCCGACCGCCGAGGTCTTCCATGCGCCGCAGTCGCTGCGGGTGGCGCGCGCCTTCAGCGATCCGCCGATGAACCTGATGCCCGGGCGGGCCGCCGCGGGTGGCGTGCAGCTGGAGGGCGGCCCGCTGCTGCCGCTGGCCCTGCCGGCCGGCGTCGAGGGCGCGGTCAGCGTCGGCCTGCGCGCCAGTGCGCTCAACGTCGGCGCGAGCGAGGGCGACATCGCGCTGCCCGGCAAGGTCGAGCTGGCCGAGATCTCGGGCTCCGACACCTTCGTGCACGTGGAGACGCTGGTGGGCGAACTGGTGGCGCAGCTCACCGGCGTGCACCGCTTCGAGCTCGGCACGGCGATCACGCTGTATTTCGACGCGTCGCAGGCCTATGTGTTCGATGCCGGCGAACGGCTCGCGCTCGCGCCGGCCTGGCGCAAGAGGGGGTGACATGGCCCGCATCGACCTCGACCTGGCGCACGCCTACCGCCCGAACCCGGCGCAGGAGAGCGACTACGCGCTGCTGCCCCTCAAGATGAGCTTCAGGGACGGCGGCGCCTATGCCTTGCTGGGCCCCTCGGGCTGCGGCAAGACCACGATGCTCAACATCATCTCGGGCCTGCTGGCGCCGTCGAAGGGCAGCGTCAAGTTCAATGGCCGCGACGTGACGCTGGAGACCCCGCAGCAGCGCAACATCGCGCAGGTGTTCCAGTTCCCGGTGATCTACGACACCATGACCGTGGCGCAGAACCTCGCCTTCCCGCTGCGCAACCGCAACATGCCCGCCGAGCAGATCAGGAAGCGCGTCGGCGAGATCGCCGAGATGCTCGACATGAGCGGCCAGCTCAACCAGCGTGCGGCCGGCCTCGCAGCCGATGCCAAGCAGAAGATTTCACTCGGGCGCGGCCTGGTGCGCAGCGACGTCTCCGCGGTGCTGTTCGACGAGCCGCTGACCGTGATCGACCCCCATCTCAAGTGGCAGCTGCGGCGCAAGCTCAAGCAGATCCACCGTGAGCTCAAGCTGACGCTGATCTATGTCACGCACGACCAGGTGGAGGCGCTGACCTTCGCCGAGGAGGTGGTGGTGATGACGCGCGGCAAGGCGGTGCAGATCGGCAGCGCCGAGGCGCTTTTCGAACGGCCGGCCCATACCTTCGTGGGCGATTTCATCGGCTCGCCGGGAATGAACTTCCTGCCGGTTCAGAGTGCCGGCGGAACGCTCGAGATCGCGGGCGCCCGGCTGGCCGCCACCCGGGAACTGCCCGAGGGCGCGCTCAAGCTCGGCATCCGGCCCGAGTACGTGGCGCTGGTCGAGCCGGGCGCGCCGGGCGCCGTGCCCGCCACCGTGGCGCAGCTGCAGGACGTCGGCACCCACCTGATGCTGAGCGCCAGGCTCGGCGACAGCGTGGTGAAGGCGCGACTGGCGTCGGACGCGGTGGTTCCCGCGCCCGGCGCCACGGTCTGGCTTCGGGTGCTCGGCCGCAAGAGCTGCTTCTACCGCGACGAGGTGCTTGTATGAGCGCAGCGCCGGGCCGCCCCAAGCAAGCTCGCACCGCAATGCGAAGCATGGAGGTGCTCCAATGAACGGAAACAACAAGCCGCTGAACCAGAAGGCCTGGTGGCTGGTGCTGCCGGTGCTGCTGTGCGTGGCCTTCTCGGCCATCGTGCCGCTGATGACCGTGGTCAACTACTCGGTGCAGGACATCATCTCGCCCGAAAGGCGCGTCTTCGTCGGCACCGAGTGGTTCGCCGCCGTGATGCGCGACGACGAGCTGCACGCGGCGCTGTGGCGCCAGCTCGGCTTCTCGATCGCGGTGCTGGTGGTCGAGATCCCGCTGGGCATCTGCCTCGCGCTGGCGATGCCGTCCACCGGATGGAAGTCTTCCGCGGTGCTGGTGGTGGTGGCGCTGTCGCTCCTGATCCCATGGAACGTGGTCGGCACCATCTGGCAGATCTTCGGCCGCGCCGACATCGGGCTCTTCGGCTACACGCTGCAGAAGCTGGGCATCGAGTACAGCTACACCGGCAACGCGCGCGACGCCTGGCTCACGGTGCTGCTGATGGACGTCTGGCACTGGACGCCGCTGGTGGCGCTGCTGTGCTTCGCCGGCCTGCGATCGATCCCCGACGCCTACTACCAGGCGGCGCGCATCGACGGCGCCAGCAAGTTCGCGGTGTTCCGCTACATCCAGCTGCCGAAGATGCGCGGCGTGCTGGTGATCGCGGTGCTGCTGCGCTTCATGGACAGCTTCATGATCTACACCGAGCCCTTCGTGCTGACCGGCGGCGGGCCCGGCAACGCGACCACCTTCCTGAGCCAGTACCTGACGCAGAAGGCGGTGGGGCAGTTCGACCTGGGTCCGGCGGCGGCCTTCTCGCTGATCTATTTCCTGATCATCCTGCTGCTGTGCTTCGTGCTCTACAACTGGATGCTGCGCGTCGGCACGCTCGACGTGGAGGAGGAGAAATGAACGAACGGCGCTTTCGCAAGCGCAGCATCTTCCTCGTGCTCTATCTCTTGTTCGCGCTGCTGCCCATCTACTGGATGGTCAACATGAGCTTCAAGACCAACGAGGAGATCCTGTCGAGCTTCTCGTTCTTCCCGCAGAGCTTCACCTGGGAGAACTACCGGCGCATCTTCACCGACGAGTCCTGGTATTCGGGCTACATCAACAGCCTGATCTACGTCGGAATCAACACCGTGATCTCGCTCACGGTGGCGCTGCCGGCGGCCTATGCCTTCTCGCGCTACACCTTCCTCGGCGACAAGCATGTGTTCTTCTGGCTCTTGACCAACCGCATGACGCCGCCGGCGGTCTTCCTGCTGCCTTTCTTCCAGCTCTATTCGACCGTCGGACTGATGGACACGCACCTGGGCGTGGCGCTGGCGCACCTGCTGTTCAACGTGCCGCTGGCGGTCTGGATCCTCGAAGGCTTCATGAGCGGCATTCCGCGCGAGATCGACGAGACCGCCTACATCGACGGCTATTCGTTCCCGCGCTTCTTCCTCACCATCTTCCTGCCGCTGATCAAGGCCGGCGTCGGCGTCGCGGCCTTCTTCTGCTTCATGTTCAGCTGGGTCGAGCTGCTGCTGGCGCGCACCCTGACCAGCGTGAACGCCAAGCCGATCGTGGCGACGATGACGCGCACGGTGAGCGCCTCGGGCATGGACTGGGCGACGCTGGCGGCCGCCGGCGTGCTGACCATCGTGCCGGGCGCGATCGTGATCTGGTTCGTGCGGCACTACATCGCCAAGGGCTTCGCCATGGGGAGGGTCTGATCATGTTCGACTGGATGGTCTGGACCACCCCGGTGGCCGTCTTCTTCACCTGCATCGCGCTGATGCTGGCCGGCATGACCGTGTGGGAGCTCAAGTCGCCCACCACCCTGCGCCGCGGCTGGCTGCCGCTGGAGACCACGCGCGGCGACCGGCTCTTCATCGGCCTTCTGATCGCGGCCTACATCAACCTGATCTTCATCGGCCTGGCGGGCAGGTTCCAGGAATGGCTGGGTCTCGAGGCCGAGCCCTCGATCTGGATCAGCTTCGTGCTGTCCATGGGCGTGCTGGCCCTGGTCATGCGAAAGGGCTGAGCCGTCTCACCTTCTCTTTGTCACCGGACCGGCTCTTCCGCTTTCCCGGAGCCGGATCTGCAAGAACCGGGAAGCGCATCGAGGAGACAACCATGAAGTTTCGCACCACAGCAATGGCCCTGGCCGCGGCGACTCTCGCCTTGCAGAGCGCCTGGGCCGGGGAAGCGGAGGCCAAGAAATGGATCGACAGCGAGTTCCAGCCGTCGAGCCTCAACAAGGAGCAGCAGGCCGCCGAGATGAAATGGTTCATCGACGCCGCCAAGAAGCTGCAGGACAAGGGCGTGAAGGAGGTCGCGGTGGTGTCGGAGACCATCACCACCCACGAGTACGAATCGAAGACGCTGGCCAAGGCCTTCGAGGAGATCACCGGCATCAAGGTCAAGCACGACATCATCCAGGAAGGCGACGTGGTCGAGAAGCTGCAGACCTCGATGCAGTCGGGCAAGTCGATCTACGACGGCTGGATCTCCGACTCCGACCTGATCGGCACCCACTACCGCTACGGCAAGATCCTGTCGCTGAGCGAGTACATGGCGGGCGCCGGCAAGGAGTGGACCAACCCGGGGCTCGACGTCAAGGACTTCATCGGCACCAGCTTCACGACCGCGCCCGACGGCCAGCTCTACCAGCTGCCGGACCAGCAGTTCGCCAACCTGTACTGGTTCCGCGCCGATCTGTTCGGGCGCAAGGACCTGCAGGACAAGTTCAAGGCCAAGTACGGCTACGACCTCGGCGTGCCGCTCAACTGGAGCGCCTACGAGGACATCGCCGAGTTCTTCACCGTCGACGTCAAGACCATCGACGGCAAGCCGATCTACGGCCACATGGACTACGGCAAGAAGGACCCGTCGCTGGGCTGGCGCTTCACCGATGCCTGGCTGTCGATGGCCGGCACGGCGGACAAGGGCATCCCGAACGGCATGCCGGTCGACGAATGGGGCATCAAGGTCGCGGCCGACAAGTGCACGCCGGTCGGCGCCAGCGTGGCGCGCGGCGGGGCGACCAACTCGCCGGCCGCGGTCTATGCGCTCACCAAGTACATCGACTGGATGAAGAAGTACGCGCCCAAGGAAGCCACCGGCATGACCTTCGGCGAAGCCGGGCCGGTGCCGGCGCAGGGGCAGATCGCGCAGCAGATCTTCTGGTACACGGCATTCACCGCCGACATGACCAAGGCCGGCCTGCCGGTGGTCAATGCCGACGGCTCGCCGAAGTGGCGCATGGCGCCCGGCCCGAACGGTCCGTACTGGAAGGAGGGCATGCAGAACGGCTACCAGGACGTCGGCTCGTGGACCTTCTTCAAGGCCCATGACGCCAACAAGACGGCGGCCGCTTGGCTGTACGCGCAGTTCGTGACCTCCAAGACGGTCTCGGCCAAGAAGAGCGTCGTGGGCCTGACCTTCATCCGCGAGAGCGACATCCGCCACGAGTACTTCACGCAGAACGCCAACAAGTACGGCGGCTTGATCGAGTTCTACCGCAGCCCGGCGCGCGTGGCCTGGACGCCGACCGGCACCAACGTGCCCGACTACCCGAAGCTGGCGCAGCTCTGGTGGAAGAACGTGGCCGAGGCCGTGACCGGCGAGAAGACGCCGCAGAAGGCGATGGACAACCTGGCCGAGGAGATGGACAACGTGATGGGCCGCCTGGAGCGCGCAGGCATGGCCAAGTGCGCGCCCAAGCTGGCGCCGAAGGGCGACCCGGCCAAGATGCTGAGCGACGAGCACGCGCCGTGGAAGAAGCTGGCGAACGAGAAGCCGAAGGGCGAGACCATCGACTACAACAAGCTGCTCACCGCATGGAAGGAAGGCAAAGTCAGGTAGCTCGCCCCAGGTTGCCCGGCACTTCGTGTCCGGGCGCCCAACGGGCCTGGCTGCGCCGGCCGGACTCAGGGGTCGACTGCCCGCTGGAGGTTGAGGTGCGCGGTGGTTTCGAGCCGGGCTCGCATCGGCGCCGTGAGATAGAGCGGGTCGCGGGCCAGGAAGCGGCTCAGGATCTCGCGCCGCCGCGGCTCGAAGACCTCGGGCGGGACGTGCGCGTATTCGATGCGGATCTGGCGCTCGTACTCGGCGAAGCGCTCGGGCGGGGCGCCGAGGATCGCGAGGTCGATGTCGACGAGAAGACGGGCGTCGTTGCCTGCCGGGGCGGCATCGTGGCGCGTGGCCATGACCAGCGCGTGCACGCGTTCGGCGGCTTCGGGCGCGACGCCTGCGCCGAGCAGCGCCTGCCGCGCCCAGTCGGCGCTGCGCGCCTCGTTGTCGTGCCGGTCAAGGTCGTAGATCGCGTCATGAAACCAGAGCGCCAGCGCGACTTCGCCCGGGCGCTCGGCCTGGCCGCGTTCGCGCTCGAAGTGAAGCAGGCATTCCGCCAGGTGCTGGCGCGTGTGATAGGCCCGCTGCGGCTCGTCGTAGCGCGCCAGCAGCGCGTCGAACAACGCCGTGTCGGGGCTCTGGACGCCGAGATCGCGCCAGGCGCCGGTCCAGGACGCGCGCAGCGCCTGCGCCTCCATCACTGCTCCATCGCGGCCTGCACTTCGCGGCCCAGGTCGATCACCGACATGGCGTAGTAGCTGCTCCAGTTGTAGCGCGTGATGACATAGAAGTTCTGGGTGCCGGCCACGTAGCTCGGTGCGTCGTAGCCGTTCTGCAGCTCGACCAGGGCCAGCAGGCCCCGGTGCTTGAGCGCCTCGCCGTACAGCACCGCACCGCCGGCGACGAAGGCATCGGCGCTGAAGGTCGGCACGATGTCCGGCCCCAGCAGCACCGCCTTCTTGAGGCGCGCCTCGTCGAAGCTCACCGGGAAGATCGCCGGCATGCCCGGCTGCCAGCCGAAGGCCTTGAAGTAGCTCGCCACCGAGCCGATCACGTCGGCCGTGTTCCTGACCAGGTCGATGCGGCCGTCGCCGTCGAAGTCGACCGCGTACTTCGCGATGCTGCTCGGCATGAACTGCGGCATGCCCATGGCGCCCGCGTAGCTGCCCACCGGGACCGTCGGATCCTCGGCGGTCCGGCTCTCGGTGCTCAGGAAGCTCTCGAGCTCGCCCCGGAAGAAGGCCTGGCGCTCGGCGGCGCGCGGATGGGCCTGCGGGAAGTCGAAGGCCAGGGTGGCGAGCGCGTCGATGACGCGGAAGTTGCCCATGTTGCGGCCGTAGATGGTCTCGACGCCCACGATGCCGACGATGATCTCGGGCGGCACGCCGTAGGTCGCCTGGGCCCGCGCCAGCGTCTCGGCGTTCTGGCGCCAGAAGCGCACGCCGGCGGCGATGCGCACCGGGTCGATGAAGCGGCTGCGGTAGGTCTGCCAGTTCTTTGGGGTGCCGCTCGGCGCCGGCAGCATCAGGCGCGGGACGTTCGGCAGCTGCCGGGCGTTGCCGATGGTGGCCCGCGCCCAGGCAGGGTCGAGGTTGCGGCGCGCCGCCACCTCGTCGGCGAACTGCATCGCGTCCTCGCGCGTGGCGTAGGCAATGCCGCCTCGCACCGTGGCGCTGCGCTTGTCGGGCGCGTTCTGGGCCGAAGCGGGTGCCGCCGAGAGGAAGGTGGCCGACAGCAGCAGGGCGGCCGGCAGGGCGTGGGAAAAAAGGCGTCGCATCGTGCCGATTGTGCCGCTCGCGCGGAATCTGCCGTGAAACGACACCAGTGGTTTCACGGCCACGCGAGCCGGCGGAACTCGCTGCGCAGGGCCGGCAGCGCGTCGGCCGGCGCCTTCGCGTAGCGCTGCGCCTCGAGGCGCAGCAGCCATTGCTGCACCGGCTCCGCGCCGCTGCCGAAGCGGTCCGCGAGCAGCGCCGCCATCTGGCGCGGCGATGCGCCTTCGGGCACCTCGACGCCGGCCCGCGCGAGCCGCGCGCGGGCCCGGGCCAGCAGCCGCAGCCAGGGGTCGTGCTGGCTGCGCTCCCAGAGTGTCCAGCCGGCGCCCGCGAGGCTGGCGACCACGAGCAGAGCGAGCAGCACCAGTGCCAGGTCCTGCAGGCTGGGCGCGGTGAAGCCGAGGGTCTTGAGCAGGTCCAGCTGCCGGCTCTGCGTGTAGTTGAGCACCCACTGGTTCCAGCCGTTGTTGACCGCCTCCCAGGCGGCGCGCAGGTTCTGCGACAAGGTCGGGTTCATGGCCCCGATCGCGCCGGCGATCAGTCCGGGCTGCGGCGACAGCCGGCGGAACTGGCCGACCCGGTCGGGCGAGATCGCGCCGGTGGGGTCGACCCGCACCCAGCCCGGGCCTTCTTCCCAGACCTCGGCCCAGGCATGGGCATCGCTGTTGCGCACCACCCAGTAATTGTCGACCCCGTTGAGCTCGCCGCCCTGGTAGCCGGTGACGATGCGCGCCGGAATGTCGAG
>NZ_JBFUCI010000105.1:0-16373 GCF_056405335.1 Variovorax sp. P1_H12_2 | reverse complement strand
GGACAGCCCGGCGGCAGGTCCACCAGTTCGGGCACGCTGCCGCGGATGGTGGCGAGCTTGAGGCCGCGCGGGGCGCCCAGCGCCGGCCGGGCCGCGAACAGGCCGCGGGTGTAGGGGTGGGCGCGCTCGGCGAAGACCGCGGCGGTCGGGCCGCTCTCGACCACGCTGCCGCCGTACATCACGAGCATCTTCGAGACGCTTTCGGCGATCACGCCGAGGTCGTGCGAGATCAGGATCAGCGCCATGCCCATCTCCGCGACCAGGCGCTGGATCAGGTCCAGCACCTGCTTCTGGATGGTCACGTCGAGCGCGGTGGTGGGCTCGTCGGCGATCAGCAGGTCCGGCCCGCAGGCCAGCGCCATCGCGATGCCGATGCGCTGCCGCTGCCCGCCCGAGAACTGGTGCGGATAGGCGTCGAGCCGCGAGGCCGCGTCCGGGATGCCGACCCGCTCGAGCAGCGCCAGCGCYTCCTTGCGCGCCTCGGCCTTGGACACGCCGCGRTGCAGCCGCAGCGGCTCCCCGACCTGGCGCCCGATGGTGTGCAGCGGGTTCAGCGCCGTCATCGGCTCCTGGAAGATCATGCCGATGCGGTCGCCGCGCAGCTTGCACATCTCGCGCTCGGGCAGGCCGACCAGCTCGGTGCCGTCGAAGCGGATGCTGCCGCTSACCTTGGCGCTCGAYGGCAGCAGGCCCATCAGCGACTGCACCGTGATCGACTTGCCGCAGCCCGAYTCGCCGACGATGCCCAGCGTCTCGCCGCGCTCGAGCGAAAAGGAGATGCCGCGCACGGCTTCGGCCGGGCCGCGCTGGGTCTGCAGCTGCACACGGAGATCGTTGACTTCGAGAAGTGGCATGTCGTGGTTCAGCGGGCGCGKGCGAGGCGYGGRTCCAGGAGGTCYCGAAGACCGTCGCCGAGCAGGTTCAGGCCCAGCACCGCGAACGCGATCGCCAGGCCGGGGAAGACGGCCAGCAGCGGCTGCTGGAACATCAGCGTCTGGGCCTCGCTGAGCATGCGGCCCCACGAGGGYTGCGGCGGCTGGGTGCCCAGGCCGAGGTACGACAGCGCCGCCTCGGCCAGGATCGCGATCGCGAAGCGGATGGTGATCTGCACGATCAGCACGGCCGAGATGTTCGGCAGCACGTGCTGCAGCGTGATCGCCAGCGGCCCCTTGCCGCAGGCGCGCGCGGCGGCGATGWACTCGCGCGACCAGATGGCGTTGGCCGAGGCGCGCGTGATGCGCGCGAAGGTCGGGATGTTGTAGATGCCGATGGCRACGATCGCGTTGACGATGCCGGCGCCGAACACCGCCGTCATCATGATGGCCGAGAGGATGGCCGGGAAGGCGAGCGAGAAGTCGGCGAAGCGCATGATGGCYTCCTCGACCCAGCCGCGSCGCGCCGCCGCGAGCAGGCCCAGCGCGGTGCCGACCACGAGGCCGATGCCSACSGCGATCACGCCGACMAGGATCGACGCCCGGGCACCGACCAGCAGCAGCGAGGCGACATCRCGCCCKAAGGCGTCGGTGCCCAGCCAGTGCCTGGCCGAGGGCGCCTGCATCTTGTTGGCCATGTCCATCTCGTACGGCGACCAGGGCGTCCAGACCAGCGAGACGGCCGCGGCCAGGATCAGCAGCAGGCTCAGGACGGCGCCGATCGTGAAGCTGCGGTGGTGCAGCGCGCGGCGCCAGAAGCCCGGCGCCTTGGGCGCGGCGCCGCCGCCCGGGACGGTGATGGTCATGGCGCTCATATGTCGCTGGCCTTGATGCGCGGGTCGATCACGGCATAGAGCACGTCGACCACGAAGTTGACGAACACCACCAGCGCCGCCAGCAGCATCACGCAGTTGCGCACCACGATCAGGTCGCGGTTGCTGATGGCCTGGAAGATCAGCCGGCCCAGGCCCGGCAGGTAGAACACGTTCTCGATCACGATGGTGCCCGCGAGCAGCTCGGAGAACTGCATGCCCATCACGGTGACGACCGGAATGAGCGCGTTGCGCAGCACATGCAGCCAGAGCACGGCGCGCTGCGACACGCCCTTGGCGCGCGCGGTGCGCACGAAGTCCTCGCGCATCACCTCGAGCACCGCCGAGCGCGTGATGCGCGCCAGGATCGCGGCCTGCACCACCGCCAGCGACAGCGCCGGCAGCAGCAGCGCCTTGATGCCGCCCAGCACGCCCGCGGCGCCTTCGCCCCAGCCGTCGAAGCCGCCGGCGGAGAACCACTGCAGCTTCACGGAGAACAGGAGAATCAGCAGGATCGCGAACCAGAAGTTCGGAACGGCGATGCCCACCTGCGTCAGGCTCATCAACCCGACGTCGCCGAGCTTGTTGTGGCGCGCCGCGGCCGTCACGCCGACCAGCAGCGCCAGCGCCGTGGTGAGGCTCATCGCCAGCACCGCCAGCGGGATGGTCAGCGCGAGCCGTTCCAGGATCAGGTCGAGCACCGGCGAGCCGTAGGCGTAGCTGTCGCCGAGGTTGCCGGTCAGCAGGCCGCCGATCCAGTGCCAGTAGCGCGTCCAGGCCGGCTGGTCCAGGCCCAGCTTGGTGGCCAGCGCGGCCACCGCGTCGGGCGAGGCGTCCGGGCCCATGAGCATCTGCGCGGCATTGCCGGGCAGGATCTCGAGGACCAGGAAGACGATGACCGAAGCGCCGATCAGCGTGCCGACCAGCGTGGCCAGGCGCTTGAGAAGGAAGAGTCCCATCTCAGTGGGTCATATGCAGCTGGCGATGGCGCGGCCCACGTCCACCGTGGTCGCGGTGCCGCCCATGTCCCGGGTCCGGGGACCGTCGGTCAGCACGGTCTCGATGGCGGAGAGGATCGACGCCGAGGCCTGCGCATAGACGCTGTCGCCGTTGCCCAGGTGGTCCAGCATCAGGGCGGCGGACCAGATCTGGCCGATCGGATTGGCCACGCCCTTGCCGGCGATGTCGGGCGCGGAGCCATGCACCGGCTCGAACAGCGACGGGAAGCGGCGCTCGGGATTCAGGTTGGCGGACGGTGCGATGCCGATGGTTCCGGTGCAGGCGGGGCCCAGGTCGGACAGGATGTCGCCGAAGAGATTGGAGGCCACGACGACGTCGAACCAGTCGGGATGCTGCACGAAGTGCGCGCACAGGATGTCGATGTGGAACTTGCTGGTGGCGATGTCGGGATAGCGCTTGGCCATCTCCGCCAGCCGCTCGTCCCAGTACGGCATGGTGACCGAGATGCCGTTCGACTTGGTGGCCGCCACGAGGTTCTTGCGCGGCCGCTTGCTGGCGAGCTCGTAGGCGTACTCAAGGATCCGGTCGACCCCGACGCGCGTGAACACGGCCTCCTGGATCGCCATCTCGCGGGGCGTGCCTTCGAACAGCCGGCCGCCCACCGAGGTGTACTCGCCCTCGGTGTTCTCGCGCACCACGAAAAAATCGATGTCGCCCGGCTTGCGGTGTGCGAGCGGTCCGGGCACGCCCGGCATCAGGCGCACCGGGCGCAGGTTCACGTACTGGTCGAAGTCCCGGCGGATCTTGATCAGCAGGCCCCAGACCGCGATGTGGTCGGGCACCTTGTCCGGGGCACCGACGGCGCCGAAGTAGATCGCGTCGTGGCCCTGGATGTGCTCGGCCCAGTCGGCGGGCATCATCAGCCCGTGGCGGACGTAGTGGTCGGAGCCCCAGTCGAAATGGTCGAAGCCGAACTCGATGCCGAAGCGGCGACCCACGGCGTCGAGCACGCGCAGACCTTCAGGCACCACTTCGATTCCGATGCCATCCCCCGGGACGACGGCGATTCTGTGTTTTCTTTGCATCGATCAAGCACCCGCTTCAAAACTGTTTCGATTCCGGCCCCCGCGAATGTGACGCGGGCATGACTCGAAGAAGTCTAGAACCCGGGCCGTGCGGCCAGATCGGGGTTGATACGTACTTTGCCTTGCCAAAATCAGAAGGCCATTGGGCAAGGTCTTCGAATGAAAGGCCGTGTTTTCGCGATGGAAAAAGAGGGTTCGCCTTCTGTCTATTAGAAGGCTCGCCCGCGGCCGGGGCGCCTATTCGGGGGGCGACGACTCTTTCGCCGACCTCCCGGAGGCCGCCCGGGCGCGCCTCGCGATAAGCAGCGCATAGACGATTCCGTTGAGCAGCGCGACCCCGACGCCCGCCGCGACCTGGGTCGGACGCGTCAAACCTTCCGGGTAGATCGTGCCGAGC
Source organism: Variovorax sp. P1_H12_2 (assembly GCF_056405335.1). Lineage (NCBI taxonomy): Bacteria > Pseudomonadati > Pseudomonadota > Betaproteobacteria > Burkholderiales > Comamonadaceae > Variovorax > Variovorax sp. P1_H12_2. Next base: position 12,187 of record NZ_JBFUCI010000105.1, on the reverse strand, counting down.
AGGTAGTGGTCGATGAAGCCGCCGCTGTAGCCCGCCTCGCCGGCGCTGCGGCGCAACGCGATCTCGAGCGGCGTCAGCGGACAATCCCAGCCTGTCACCGCCACGCAGGCGGCCCAGGCGACTGCCGGGAGGTGCAGCCAGGCCAGCCTCGGCCAGCGCCAGACCAGCAGGCCGCCCAGCACCGCGAACAGGATGAACAGGCCGTGCAGCAGCAGCACGGCGTCGGCCAGCAGGCGGTCGGTCATTCCCATGGAGGGAATGCTAACGGTGGCGGCGGAACTTCAGGAGGGAGCCTGGCGGTAGACAGGCTGTTCGAGGCCTTGTCGCACACCTCCCTGCGGCAACCACCGGCAGGCCAGCAGCGCCAGCAGGACGGCGCCGGCCGCGCAGCCGAAGACCGGTTGCAGCCCGTGGCCCCAGGCGGCCAGCAAGGCCACGCCGGACGCCCCGCCGAGGCTGCGCAGCATGATCGGTGCCGCCGTGGCGATCCCCATGTGCTGCACCGGCGAGACCCGTTGCGCCACCACGGTGACGATCGGAAAGAGCAGGCCCAGCCCGAAGCCCAGCGGCAGCAAGCTGGCAGAAAGCGCCAGCGCCGCATCCGGAAGCCAGCGCAGCACGGCGATCAGCAAACCGAAAGACAGCAGCATCAGCATGCAGGCCGTCCGCGCCAGCCTGGCGGCAGGCCTCTGCGCCCGCAGCAGCTTGCCGCTGGTCACGGCGGCCACCGTGATGCCCACCATCAACGGCAGCAGATGCCAGGCCGATGCCGTGGGCGACAGGTGCAGGCCGGCCTGCAGGTACTGAGGCAGGAAAACCACCGCCGCATACAGCGCGACGCCCGTGGTCATTCCTATGAAGCTGACCGCCGCATAGGCCGGGCGGGCGAACAGCGGCAACGGCAGCAAGGGGTGCGCGGCACGGCGCTGCCGCCACAGGAAGCCCAGCGTGAACGTGGCGCCGAGCGCCAGCAGCAGCCGGAGCGAGATACGCTCGGGCAGGTTCAGCTTCCCGTGCTGCGTGGCCAGCAGGAGGCTCACGAGCGCGGTCGTGAGCAGCATGGCGCCGAGCCAGTCGATGCGAGGACGCGGGCCCTGCTGCACCGACGCCAGCTTCGGCGGCAAGGTCAGGGCCAGCACGCTCCAGGCCAATGCCGCCAGCGGGACGTTCAGCCAGAAAGCCCAGTGCCACGACAGATGCTGCACCAGTGCGCCGCCCACGAGCGGTCCGAACAGGGTCGAGACGCCGTAGGCCGCGCCCAGCAAGGCCTGATAACGGCCGCGCTCCTCGGGCGCGACCAGGTCGGGCACGGTCAACATGGTCAAGGTCATCAGGCCGCCTCCGCCCGCGCCTTGCAGCGCCCGCGCGAGCACCAGCTGGCGCACGTCGTGGCTCGCTCCGCAGGCCAGCGAACCCAGCAGGAACAGGCCGATCGCCAGCAGCAGCATCGGCTTCTTGCCCAGCACGTCGGCCAGCCGGCCGTACAACAGGATGACCACGGTGGCGGCCAGCAGGTAGGCGGAGAACGCCCACGCCAGCGGCCATCCGCCGGCGAGTTCATGCGCCATCACGGGCAGCGCCGTCGAGAGGATGGTCTGGTCCAGCGCGGCCAGGACGAGCGTCAGCACGAGCATGGCGAACGGCAGCAGCGCGGACGGCCTGTCTTGTTTTTTCATTGGGTGCGTGGGGTCGAGCAGAGCGAGGGGCGCCAGTGTCCGCAGCGGCATCGATTTTGTACAGTGCAATGAATCGAACATATGATTTCGTATGGCGAACACCTACGACCTCAACCTGCTGACCGCGCTGGATGCCCTGCTGGCCACCGGCAGCGTGACGGCGGCGGCGGCGCGCATGCACCTGAGCACGCCCGCCATGAGCCATACGCTGGCGCGCATCCGCGAAGCCTTCGACGATCCGATCCTGGTACGGGCGGGCCGCAAGCTCGTGCCCACGCCGCGCGCGCTGGCACTGGTGGAGCCGGTATGCGCGCTGCTGGCCCAGGCGCAGGCGCTGCGCGCACCGGTCGACGCGCAAGGCCTGGCGTCGGTCAAACGGCGCTTCGTCGTTCGGGCACCCGAGGGGATCGCGGTGGTGTTCGGGGCCAGCCTGTCGCGCGCGCTGGAGATCGACATGCCGCTGGCCATGCTGCAGTTCCTGCCTGAAACGCATGTCGACCCGGGCGCCCTGCGCGAAGGGCGGCTCGACCTCGACGTCGGCAGCTTCCGGAGCACCGATCCCGAAACCGAGACCCAGGTGCTGTCGCAGCAGACGCTGGTGGGCGCGGTTCGCACGGGTCACCCGTTGCTGAAGCCGGGCAAGAAGAAGAACCTCATGACGGCGCAACGCTTTGCCGCCGCGCGCCATGTCGGCGTGACGCCGCGTTCGGGCGAAGTCTCCGCCGTCGACACGGCGCTGGAGCAACTCGGGCTCGAACGGCATGTGGCGCTGCTCGTGCCCAGTTCCTTCTCGGCGCTGATCGCCGCCTCGCGCACCGACCTCGTGGCCAGCGTGTCCGAGCGCACGGCGCGCGGGATGGCGGCCTCGCTCGGACTGCAGGTGTTCGAGCTGCCGGTTCCCGTGCCGTCCGAGGCCATGCGCATGGCCTGGCACCCGCGTCAAGGCGCCGACCCGGCGCATCGATGGCTGCGCGAGTGCATGCAGCGGGTGCTCAATGAACCGCGCTGGATCGTTCCGTCGGTCGCATCGCTGGCGACGGGAGCGAACAAGGGCGTCGTTTGAGAGATCGCCCGGGCGTGCGGCGGAAGGTTTCTAACGCCCCAGGTCCTTGGCGCTGACGCCGGCGATGCCCCAGTTCTCCTTGGGCACGTCGTGCAGCCAGACGCGCACGTTCTCCTTGGGCGCGCCGACCGCTTCCACGATCGCGTGCGTGACCTTTTCGATCAGCGCCCGCTTCTGTTCCTCGCTCCGGCCTTCGATGAGATAGATCTGTGCAAAGGGCATGCAGTCTCCTTCAGGTGAATCGCAGGYCGACGCTGCCCATGCCCTGCACCTTGAGCGTGACCGAATCGCCGGCCTTCACCGCGACCGCTTCGGTGATGCCGCCCGAGAGAATCAGCGTGCCGGCCGGGATCTCCTCGCCGCGTGCCCCCAGGTGATTGGCCAGCATCGCGATCGCCGCGGCCRGATGGCCCAGCACCGCGGCGCCGGCGCCGAAAGCCACCGGCTCGCCGTTCTTTTCGAGCACGATGCCGACCGTGCGCAGGTCGATCTCGGAGGCCGGCCTCGGGCGACCGCCGACGACGAAGCGCGAGGCGGAGGTGTTGTCGGCCACCACGCTCTTCAAGTCGAACTTGAAGTCGCGGTAGCGGCTGTCGATCACTTCGATCCCGGGCAGCACGAAATCGGTCGCCGCGAGCACCGCGCCGATGTGGCAGCCCGGTCCCTTGAGCGGGGCGCGGGTCACGAACGCGATCTCGGGCTCCACCTTGGGATGGATCAGTTCGGCCATGCGGCACTCGCCGCCTTCGGGCACGGCGTAGTTGTCGGCCATGAAGCCGAACACCGGCGTGGTGACGCCCATCTGCTTCATCTTCGCGTGCGAGGTCAGGCCGGCCTTGAGGCCGATGATGCGATGGCCGCGCGCGAGCTTGCGCCGCCGGATCTCGTTCTGGATGGCATAGGCATCGTCCCAGTCCATCTGGGGGTACTCGTCGGTGATCTTCGGCGTGTCCTGCGCATTGAGTTCGCAGCGCTCCAGATGCTCGGCGAGGGCCGAGATCGTGTCGGGGTCGAGCTTCATGCCGCCACCCCCTGCGCTGCGGCCTTGCGGGCCCGTGCGAGCGTCATCGCCGTGTCCTCGATCATGTCTTCCTGGCCGCCGACCATGCCGCGCCGCCCGAGTTCGACCAGGATCTCGCGCGCCGGCACGCCGTGCTTGGCCTCGGCGCGCTTGGCGAACAGCAGGAAGGACGAATAGACGCCCGCGTAGCCCAGCGTCAGCGAGTCGCGGTCGACCCGGATGATGTGATCCATGATCGGCACCACGCGGTCTTCTGCGACGTCCTGGATGCGGAACACGTCGACGCCGGTCTCGATGCCCATGCGGTCGCACACCGCGACGAAGACTTCCATCGGCGTGTTGCCTGCGCCCGCGCCCAGCCCCGCGGCGGCGGCAGCGATCCGGTTGGCGCCCGCCTCGACCGCGGCGATCGAATTGGCGACGCCCATCGCCAGGTTGTGATGGCCGTGGAAGCCGAGTTCGGTGCCGGGCTTCAAGGCCGCGCGGACCGCGCCGATGCGCGCCTTCACGTCATCGGGGAGCATGTAGCCGGCGGAGTCGGTCACGTAGATGCAGTTGGCGCCGTAGCCTTCCATCAGCAGCGCCTGGCTCACCAGCTTCTCGGGGCTGGCCATGTGCGCCATCATCAGGAAACCCACCGTGTCCATGTCGAGCTTGCGCGCCATCGTGATGTGCTGTTCCGACACATCGGCCTCGGTGCAGTGCGTCGCGACGCGCACCGTGTGCACCCCCACGCCGTGCGCCATGCGCAGGTGGTCGACCGTTCCGATGCCGGGAATCAGCAGCGCCGAGACCTTGGCCTTCTTCATGAGCGGGATCACCGCGCCGAGGTACTCCTCGTCGCTGTGGGCCGGGAAGCCGTAGTTGACCGAACTGCCGCCCAGCCCGTCGCCGTGCGTCACTTCGATCAGCGGCACGCCGGCTTCGTCGAGGCCGGCGGCGATGTGGCGCATCTGGTCCAGCGTCATGAGATGGCGCTTGGGGTGCATGCCATCGCGCAGCGTCATGTCATGGACCGTGATGCGTTTTCCTTCGAGATTCATCGGGGGGCCTCCTAGGCTGCAGCGGTTTCGGGTTGGCGTTCGCCGGCCAGCATCGCTTCGGCGAACATCTCCGCCGTGCGCGCCGCGGCGGCGGTCATGATGTCGAGGTTGCCGGCGTACTTGGGCAGATAGTCGCCCAGCCCCTCGACCTCGAGGTAGATCGACACGCGCTTGCCGTCGAACACGGGCCCGTTCACGAGCTTGTAGCCCGGCACGTACTTCTGGACCTCGGCGATCATCCGGTGCACCGAGGCCGTGATGCGCGCGGGGTCGGGTTCGTCTTCGGTGAGGCAGTGCACGGTGTCTCGCATGATCAGCGGCGGCTCGGCGGGGTTGACGATGATGATCGCCTTGCCCCTGGCGGCGCCGCCGACCTGCTCCACCGCGGCGGCCGTGGTGCGGGTGAACTCGTCGATGTTCCTGCGCGTGCCGGGGCCGACCGAGCGGCTCGACACGGTCGCGACGATCTCGCCGTAGGCCACGGCCTGCACCTGCGAGACCGCGGCCACCATCGGGATCGTGGCCTGTCCGCCGCAGGTCACCATGTTGACGTTCATCGGCGCGTCGCGCAGCTGGTCCTTCAGGTTGACCGGCGGCACGCAGAACGGCCCGATCGCCGCCGGCGTGAGGTCGATCATCCGCACGCCGAGCGCGTTGAGCTTGCGCGAGTTCTCGGCGTGCACATAGGCGCTGGTGGCGTCGAAGGCGATCCGGATGTCGTCGGCCTGCACGTGCGGCAGCAGCCCGTCGACGCCTTCGGCGGTGGTCTTGAGGCCCATCTCGCGGGCCCGCAGCAGACCGTCGGACGCGGGGTCGATGCCGACCATCCACACGGGTTCGAGCAGCGCGCTGCGCTGCAGCTTGGCCAGCAGGTCAGTGCCGATGTTGCCCGGCCCGATCAGGGCGCACTTGATCTTCTTCATGGGTGTGTGTCCTTCAATGGAAGCGAACCGAGCAGCCGCCGAGGCCGCCGATGGAAACGCGGAAGTTGTCGCCCGCGGCGGCGGGGAACATGGCGGCCAGCGCACCCGACAGGATGACTTCGCCGGCCTTGAGTCCGATGCCCAGCTTGCCGAGCGTGTTGGCGAGCCAGGCGACCGCATTGACCGGCGAGCCGAGGGCGGCGGCGCCGGCGCCGGTGGCGATGATCTCGCCGTTCTTCTCGAGCACCATGCCGCAGGTGCCGAGGTCGATCCTGCGCGGGTCGACCGCGCTGTCGCCCAGCACGAAGACGCCGCAGGAGGCGTTGTCGGCCACGGTGTCGGCGATCTTGATCTTCCAGTCGCGGATGCGCGAATCGACGATCTCGAAGCAGGGCATGACGCATTCGGTGGCCGCCAGCACGTCGGCGTTGCCGATGCCCGGCCCCATCAGGTCGCGCTTGAGGAGGAAAGCGATCTCGCCCTCGGCCTTGGGCTGGATCAGCGTCCGGCTGTCGATGGATTCGCCTTCGCCGACGATCATGCCGTCGAGCAGGTAGCCGAAGTCGGGCTGGAAGACGCCGAGCATGTTCATCACGGCGCGCGAGGTGACGCCGATCTTCTTGCCGACGATCCGCTCGCCGGCATCGAGCCGGCGCGCGATCATGCGCTGCTGCACGTGGTAGGCATCCTCGATGGTGATGCCCTCGTGGCGGTGGGTGAGCGGCTCCACGACCTGGCGGTCGCGCAGCGCGGCGTAGAGCTCGTCGCCGAGCTGGTGGATGAGTGCGGTGTCCATGGTGGGCATGTGGTTGAGATGAATCAGTCGGCCTCGGCGAGGAAGTCGCCGACCAGCCGTGCAAAGCGGCCGCTGTGCTCGATCTGCGTCCAGTGGCCGCAGTGGCCGAACACATGCAGCTGGCTGTTCGGAATCCAGTCGGCCAGGATCAGCGAGGTGGCGAGCGGAATCACCTGGTCCTCGCGGCCATGGATCACCAGCGTCTCGTGCGGCAAGGCGCGAATCGCCGCCTCCGGACTCGCCATCGCATCGACCCAGCGCTGGCGCGGCGCCGGGAACATCGCGCCGAAGGATTCCTGGAAACCCGGGCGGACGCTGGCTTCGTAGCGCAGCTGCGCCAGCTCGTCGCTGACCAGCGAGCGGTCGTGCGCGAACACGTCCATGATGCGGCGCATGTTCTCGAACGAAGGCGTGTAGCCCCACACGGCGTCGAGCCCCGGCGTGATCGCGAAGGGCACGCCGACGCTGCCCATCAGCACCAGCCGGCGAACCCGGTGCGGCGCCCGGATCGCAAGCGCCAGCGACAGCGCGCCGCCGAACGAGTTGCCCACCACGTCGGCGCGTTCGATGTCCAGCGCATCCAAAAGGTCCAGCGCCTGCCGCACCCAGGTGTCCATCGTGTAGGCGATGCCCTGCGGACGGTCGGTGTAGCCGAAGCCGGCCATGTCGGGTGCGACGACGCGCCGCGTCTTCGCAAGCTCCGGCATCGCGAGGCGCCAGTTGGCCCAGGCGCTGACGCCCGGGCCCGAGCCGTGGATGAAGAGGACCGGCGCGCCCTCCCCCAGGTCGTGCACGTTGGTATCGAAGGCGCCGGTGCGCACGYGCTGCCCGATCTCCGGATTGCTCATGGCCGCCCGCCCCTCATAGCTTGATGCAGACATTGCGAAGTTCCGTGTAGAACTCGAGCGAGTGCACGCCGCCCTCGCGGCCGATCCCCGAGGCCTTGGCGCCGCCGAAGGCGGTTCGCAGGTCGCGCAGGAACCAGCTGTTGATCCAGCAGATGCCGACCTCGATCTGTTTCGCCATGCGGTGTGCCCTGCCCAGGTTCTCGGTCCATACCGTGGTGGCGAGGCCGTAGTCGGTGGCGTTGGCCAGCGCGACGGCTTCTTCCTCGGTGTCGAAGGGCGCGATGTGGCAGCACGGGCCGAAGATCTCCTCGCGAATGACGGCGGCCGTCTCGGGCAGGCCGGTCCAGATCGTCGGCTGCACCCAGTGGCCTTCGGCCAGCGCGCCCTTCATCTGCGGCACGCCGCCGCCGGTGACCACGGTGGCGCCTTCGTCCTTCGCCTTCTGGTAGTAGGAGAGCACCTTCTGCTGGTGCTCGCGCGAGATCAGCGGCCCGAGGTTCACGCCGGCTTCCTCGGAGGGCCCGAGCTTCAATGCCTCGGCCTTGGCCTTCAGCGCGGCGACGAAGCGGTCGAAGATCGGCCGCTGCACATAGACGCGCTCGGTGCCCAGGCAGACCTGGCCGCAGTTCTCGAACGCCGCGCGCGTGATGCCGGCCACCGCCTTCTCGAAATCGGCGTCGGCGAAGACGATGCCCGCGTTCTTGCCGCCGAGCTCGAAGGACACCGGGCGCACGCCCTTCGCCGCCGCAGCCATGATGGCCTCGCCGGTGCGCGTCTCGCCCGTGAAGGTGATGCCGTCGACGCCGGGATGGGTCGTGAGGAACTCGCCGGCCGAGTTCGGCCCGAAGCCGTGCACCACGTTGTAGACGCCGGGCGGGATGCCGACCGCGTTCATCACCTCGCCCAGCAGCGTGGCGGTGGCCGGCGTTTCTTCCGACGGCTTGACGATCACGGTGTTGCCGCAGGCCAGCGCCGGCCCGACCTTCCAGGTCATGAGCAGCAAGGGCAGGTTCCACGGGCAGACCACGCCGATCACGCCCAGCGGCGAACGGAGCGCGTAGTTGAGCGCCTGGCCGCCGTCGGGCGTGGTGGTCTCGAAGGTCTCGGTCGGGACGTTCTTCACGATGTCCGCGAAGACCTTGAAGTTCGCCGCGCCGCGCGGGATGTCGATGTGCGAGGCCAGCGCATGCGGCTTGCCGGTGTCGGCCATCTCGGCCGCCAGGAAGTCGTCGAAGCGGCGGTTGATCTCGTCGGCCACGGCATGCAGCAGCTCGACGCGCCGCGCCACGCTCATGCGGCCCCACTCGCCCTGGAGCGCCGCACGGGCCGCGCGCACGGCCGCATCGACCTCGGCGGCGCCGGCTTCGTGGACGCGGCCGAGCAGCCGGTTGTCGGCCGGCGCGCGGTTGTCGAAGGTCTTCGAGGTGGCGACGAAGTCGCCGTTGATGAAGTTGAGGTAGTTCTTCACGGCCGATCCTTCAGGTCACCACGGAGAGGAAGCTCTCGTTGAGCTTGCGGTCGTGATAGAAGATCGCGCGCCCCAGTTCGTCGTCGGTCCAGGTCAGCGGCGGCTTGTCCGGATAGAACACGTAGCCGCCCGAGAACACCTCGTTGCGGTTGCCGCTCGGGTCGAAGAAGTAGATCGTTTCGCCGCGCGTGATGCCATGCCGGGTCGGGCCGATGTCCAGCGAGACGCGCTTCTTGGTGATGATGTCGGCCGCCTTGAGCACCTCGCTCCAGTTGTCGAGCAGGAACGAGGCATGGTGGAACTTGTTCTTCTCCGGATGGCGGATGAAGGCGATGTCGTGCGGCTTGTTCGAGCAGGTCAGGAAGGCGGCGATCGCCATGCGCTCGGGGCCGGCCACCACGCTTTCGGCCAACGAGAAACCCAGCACTTCGGTGAAGAGCTTGATGGTGCCGTCGAGGTCGTCGCCGTACAGCAGGCAGTGGTCGAAGCGCGAAGGCGCCATGCCCTTGAGATCGTCCGGGGAGATCTCGGGGTTCTCGTAGGGCATGCCGTTGCCGACCTTTTCTTTCTCGGCAAAGAGCTCGATCGAGTGGCCGGTCGGCACCGTGAAGCGAAAGCGCTTGCCGGTCCGGAGGTGCTCGCCGGCCTCGATCCATTGCATGTCGGTCGCCAGGCCGCTGGCCTTCAGGTCGGCCGCCAGCTTCTCGAGCGTGGCGGGCGTGTCGACCCGGAAGCCCATGAAGTCCATGCCGGCCGTGTCGGCCTCGCGCAGCACCACGCTGTGGTGGTCATGCTCGTCCCAGGCCTTCAGGTAGATGCGGCCTTGCGCGTCGCGCGCGGTTTCGATCAGGCCCAGCACGTCGCGGTAGTGCTTGAGGGCCGCTTCCAGGTCGAGCACGCGCAGTTGCACGTGGCCCGGTCGCAGTACGCCAGTGAGTGCCATGGGGAGTCTCCTTCAGGTGGTTGGGGTTTCAGGTGGGGGAACGGGGAATCGTGAAATGGCGCTCGATGCAGCGCGCCATCCTGGCGACCGCCTGCAGTTGCAGGTCGCTCTGTGGGTAGGCCCGGCACGCGAGCACATAGCCTGCGGCCTCTTCGTCGGCGCTGATGTGGCTGCGGCTCATGCGCTCGCAGCGCGTGCGGCCGGATTCGATGCGCACCTTGCAGACACCGCAGCCGCCGCCGCGGCAGCCGACCGGGATGCCCTTGCGGCCGAGCTGCTCCATGCCGCCGAGCAGGGTCTGGTCGGTGCGGCAGGCATAGCGCTCCTGCGTGTTGCCGATCGCGACCGAGAAGCAGGGGGTCGGTTCCATCTCAGTGCTCCACCACGCGATCGCGTGACCCGCGACGCATGAAACCGGCGCAGTCCGATACCAGGGATACCGCGGAACCGGCTTTGCCAGGCCGCCGGTATCGCCCCCTCGAGGGGCTGAGGTCCGCGGCTCCAAGCCTGCCTTCGCAGGCTTGGACGGACCCGAAGAGCCGCTGCCTCTGGCAGCGACTCGGGGCGCCGCAGGCGCTTCGGGGGTGTTTCATGCTAGAGCGCCTTGAACAGCGGGCTGCGCGGCGCCGCGGTGGCGGCGTCGGCGGCGGTGAAGAACTTTTCGGTGTAGATGTCGCGCTCGAACAGCCGCCCCTGCATCAGGGTCGAGATGCAGGCCTCGGTCATCGGCGGCGGGCCGCACAGATAGGCCTTGTGGCCGCGGAAGTCGTTCGCGAAATGCGCCTTCAGCGCCTCGTGCGCATAGCCGCGTGCGCCGGTCCAATCGGCATCGGGCGGCAGGTCGGACAGCACAGGCACATAGCTGAAGTTGGGATGCCGCTCCGCGAGCGCCTCGAAGACTTCGCTGAAGTACAGCTCGTCGGGATTGCGCGCGCCCTGGATCAGGGTGATCGGAAGCCGGCAGCCTTCGTTCAGCAGGTCCAGAATCATCGACTTCGGGCTCGACAGGCCCGATCCACCCGCCACGAAGATCATCGGCAGCTGCGCCGACTTGCGCACGAAGAAGCGGCCGTTCGGTGCCGTGAAGCGCAGCCGCTGGCCCACCTGCAGCTCGTCGTGCAGCCAGCCCGTGGCGCGGCCCTCAGGCACGCGGCGGATATGCAGCTCGATCAGGTCTTCATGCGGCGCATTGGCAATCGAGAAGGCGCGCTCGCCCTCGACGCCGGGCACATGCAGCATGACGTACTGGCCGGCCTGGAAGGCGGCGGGCTTGCCGGTGCGCAGCCACAGCCCGCGGATCGTGGGCGTCAGCATGCGTGCTTCCACCAGCTCGGCGTCGAAGTCTTCCAGCGGCAGGAACTGCGCATCGGGATCCTCGTCGATCTCGGCCTCGATCACCAGGTCGCCCTGGGCCAGGGCGCAGCAGGCGAGGATCTTCCCCTCGTCGCGCTCGAAGTCCATCAGCGCGAAGTTGGACGACTCGCCGTGGTCGCACTCGCCTTCGAGCACCTGCACCTTGCAGGTGCCGCAGACGCCGTGCCCGCAGGCGTGGGGCAGCCACACGCCGGCGCGCAGGCAGGCGTCCAATACCGTCTGGCCTTCGCGGGCGGCAATGCCCTGCCCGAGCGGCTCGATCATGATCTGGAAGCTCATGGCGATGTCCTTCGCGGGCTCAGCTGTGCGAGCCCTTGATGCCCTTCAGGCCGGGCACGCGGAAGCGGATCACGGACTTGTGGACCAGGCCGTTGTCGGCCAGCGACTTCGCCGGGTCGGGCACGAAGCGCTTGCCCGAGTCGAACCACTGCGCCTCGGCCCAGTCGATCTTCTCGAAGTCGGGGTGGCTGCCGTAGACGCCGGGCAGCACGTCGCTCAGCAACGCGCCGAACGGCATGGCAGCGGGCAGCGGCAGGCACACGGGCGCACAGAACAGCAGGTGGTCGTCCCAGCCGATGTAGAGCAGGCGGTTGCCGTGGAAGCGGTCTTCGCTGTCCGCGACGGTGCCGGTGTAGCCGGGGGCGAGTGCAACAACTGACATGGGGTTCTCCTGTGTCGGGTTCGATGAGGTTCAGGCAGCCTTCGGCTGCGACGGCTGCGAAGGCTGCGACGGCTGCGTGGACAGGTCCTGCCCGGTCCAGCGCTCCCAGTTCGCCTTGTCCGGCGAGGTGTTGAACTCGCCGTTGTCCGCGCCGGCCTCGATGTGGTAGTACTTCAGCACCGCGGCCAGCGGGTTGAAGCCCGGCACCGTCGGGTCGGTGCCTTCGGGGAAGCAGTTGCCCTGGTAGATCTGGTGCACCGGCAGCCAGGCCTGCACGTACTTCTCGGGCTCGCCGTCGAAGATGTCCTTGCAGCCGTCCGAGCAGAAGTGATGCTTCATGCCGTGGTAGGTGCTCTCGCGATAGCAGATCC
>NZ_JBFUCI010000104.1:0-16392 GCF_056405335.1 Variovorax sp. P1_H12_2 | reverse complement strand
GCCTGGTACGCCGCATCGGTCACGCTCGCAGCCACGCCCGCGCCCGCCTGCACACGCACCACATGGCCCTGCGCCACGAGCTTCTTCGCGGTCTCCGGGGTCACGGCAACTCGGGTTTCGCCTGGCACAGTCTCGGCCGGCACGCCTATTTGCATGATTGCTCTTTCTTTTCTGAGGTCTGCGCGCTCAAGCGCAGCGGAGGCTTTCAGTCGAAGTTCAGCAGCACCTTCATGGCCTGCGAGCGATCGGCCGCCAGCGCGAAGGCGCGCGCCGAGTCGCGGTACGAGAGCGTGGCCGAGATCAGCGGCTTGACATCGACCAGCCCCTTGTTGAGCAGCTCCACCGCCACCGCGAACTCCTCGTGGAAGCGGAAGGCGCCGCGCAGGTCGAACTCCTTGGCGACGATGGTGTTGATCGGCAGCTGAATCTCGCCGCCGGCCAGGCCCAGCTGCACGATGATGCCGCGCGGGCGCAGCACGTCGAAGGCGCCGACCAGCGCACGCGGGTTGCCGCTGGCCTCCAGCAGGACGTCGAAGCTGCCCTTGTCGGCCGAGAACCGCTTGAGGCCGTCGGGCTCCTCGGCGACGTTGATCACCTCGTCGGCGCCGACCTTCAAGGCCTTGTCGAGCGTGAGTGCGCCGACATCGGTGGCCACGATGTGCCCCGCGCCGGCCCGGCGTGCCGCGATGATCGCCAGCGCGCCGATCGGCCCGCAGCCCGTGACCAGCACCCGTCGGCCCAGCAACGGGCCGGCGCGCCGCACCGCGTGCAGCGCCACCGACAGCGGCTCGGCCATCGAGCCCTCGCCGTCGCTGATCGAATCCGCGAGCTTGTAGGCCTGGTGCGTCTCGACCACGATCTGCTGGCGGAAGGCGCCCTGCACGTGCGGGTTGCGCATCGCGCTGCCGTAGTAGCGCATGTCCAGGCAGTGGTTCTGCAGACCCTGCTGGCAGAAGCGGCAAAGGCCGCAGGGCCGGCTCGGGCTGATCGCGATGCGCTCGCCGGGCTGGAAGCCGGCGACGCCGGCGCCCACGGCCTCGATCACGCCGGCCACCTCGTGGCCGAGCACCATCGGCTGCTGGATGCGCACGGTGCCGAAGCCGCCGTGCTGGTAGTAGTGCAGGTCGGAGCCGCAGATGCCGCCGCAGCGCACGCGCACCTGCAACTGGCCGGGGCCGAGCGCGGCGGTTTCAATTTCCTCGACGCGCAGGTCGCCCGGTGCGTGAATGACAAGTGCTTCCATGGTCTTTCTCAGAGGGTTGCCGTCACGCCGCCATCCACGTAGAGGATGTGGCCGTTGACGAAGTTGGAGGCATCGCTCGACAGGAACACGGCGGCGCCGACCAGGTCTTCCACGTCGCCCCAGCGGCGCGAGGGCGTGCGCCCGACCAGCCACTGGGTGAACTCCTCGTTTTGAACCAGCGCTTCAGTCAGCTCGGTCTTGAAGTAGCCCGGTCCGAGGCCATTGACCTGGATGCCGTGCTGGCCCCAGTCGATGGCCATGCCCTTGGTGAGCATCTTCACCGCGCCTTTGCTGGCCGTGTAGGGCGCGATGCCCGGTCGGCCCAGTTCGCTCTGGACCGAGCAGATGTTGACGATCTTTCCGCGCTTGCGCCCGATCATGTGGCGCGCCACGGCCTGGCCCACTAGGAAGACGCTGTCGACATTGGTCTTCATGAGCTCGTGCCAGTCGGCCTCGGCAAACTGGTCGAGCGGTGCGCGGCGCTGCATGCCGGCGTTGTTGACCAGGATGTCGATGGCGCCGACTTCGGCTTCGATGCGTGCCACCGCGGCGGTCACGGCGTCGCCGGAGGTCACGTCGAAGGGGGCGGTCAGCACCTGCAGCCCCTCGCTGCGCAGCACCTCGGCTGCGGCTTCGAGCTTCGCGGCGTTGCGAGCGTTCAGGATCACGCGGGCACCGGCGCCGGCGAGGCCGCGCGCCAGCGCGAAACCGATGCCGGCACTGGAGCCGGTGATGAGTGCGGTGCGGCCGGTGAGGTCGAAACTCTTGAGGATGGGGGTCATGGTGGTTCCAGGTTCAGGAGGGTGCCGAAGAGTAAGGCGGAATCGCCAGCCAGCGCAGCACGGCTTCGCACTGCGCTGCCACCGGCTCGGCCGCCTCCACGCGCAGCACGCCGGGTTCGCCCTCCGGCGATTCGAGTGCCGCGAACTGGCTGTCGACCAGGCTGGTGGGAAAGAAGTGACTGGATCGTGACGCCACGCGCCGCTTCGCTTCGCCGATGTCGATGTGCACGTAGACAAAGCGCAACGTCGGCTCGGCAGCACGAAGGCGGTCCCGGTAGGCGCGCTTGAGGGCCGAGCAGCTCATCACCAGGCGGCCTTCGGCGTCCCTCAGCAACGCGCCCAGCGCGTCGAGCCAGGGAATGCGGTCCGCATCCATCAGCGGAACTCCGCGTTCCATCTTGTCCTGGCTGGAGGGCAGGTGATAGTCGTCGCCCTCGACCGCAGTGCAGTCCAGCGCGGCTGCGATGGCTCTGGCCACGGTCGTCTTGCCGCAGCCGGAGACACCCATGACCAGCAGCTTGACGGTCATCGCAGGCGGGCAGCCAGCACCTCGGGATTGACCGGCGTCGGCGGCTCGCCCGCTTGCGGCCCGGCGCCCAGTGCGGCGATCAGGTTGTCGATGGTGAGCGACGCCATGGCGCGCCGCGTCTGGATCGACGCGCTGCCGATGTGCGGCGTCAGCACGACGTTCGGCAGGCCGAGCAGGGCGGGATGGATGCGGGGCTCGCCCTCGAACACATCGAGGCCCGCCGCAGCGATCGTGCCGGCCCGGAGTGCGGATGCGAGCGCCGCGTCGTCGACGATGCCGCCGCGCGCGATGTTCGTCAGTGTCGCCGTCGGCTTCATCCGTTTCAGCTCTTCGGCGCCGATCGCGTGATGTGACGCCGCGGAGTAGGGCAGCACCAGCACGAGATGATCGGCTTCGCGCAGCAAGGTCGCCTTGTCGACGTAGCGGGCGCCGCTTTCGCCTTCGGCCTCGGCAGTCAGCGGTGAACGGTTGTGGTAGATCACCCGCATGCCGAAACCGAGCGAGCCGCGGCGTGCGACAGCGCGGCCGATGCGGCCCATGCCCAGGATGCCGAGCGTCGCGCCGTGCACGTCGCTGCCCGCGAACATGTCGAAGATGCCGGTCTTGGTCCAGTCGCCCTGGCGCACGAAGCGCTCCGACTCGCCGATGCGTCGGGCGGTGGCCATCATCAGCGCGAAGCCGAAGTCGGCCGTCGTCTCGGTGAGCACGTCGGGCGTGTTGGTGACCAGCACGCCGCGCGAGGTGCAGGCCTCGACATCCACGTTGTTATAGCCCACGCCCACGTTGCACACGGCCTTCACCGTGGGGCAGGCGTCGAGCAGGGCGGCGTCGATGCGTTCGCTTCCGTGGCTCATCACGCCTTGCTTGCCTCGCAGGCGACGTCGGAGCTCGTCCGGGTCCCAGATGGCGTCGTTCGGGTTGTCTTCGACGCTGAAATGTTCGCGCAGCCGCTGAGCGATGTCGGGGAACGTGGCGCGGGTGATGAGGACGGATGGAGTCATCGTTGTCTCTGTCTTCTTCTATCGAGGGAAGGCGGGTCAGTTGGGGCAGCGCGCTTCGAGGGCGTCGAGGAAGCTGCGGTCCCAACGGCCTTCCTTCATGGCGCGAATCGTCTCGGCTTCGGTGGCCAGGTGCGCCCGGGCCTTCTCGATGAGCCATTCGGCATCGTTCGGCGAGAACGCCATCAGCCCGTCCTGGTCGCCGACCACGACGTCGCCAGGGTTCACCAGCATGCCGCCCACCGACACCGGGACATTGATCTCCCCGGGGCCGTCCTTGTAGGGCCCGCGGTGATTCACGCCGCGTGCATAGACCGGGAAGTCGCGCGCGCGGATCTCGGCCACGTCCCGGATGGCGCCATCGAGCACGACGCCCACGGTGCCGATGGTGGCGGCGTAGAAGGACAGGATGCCGCCGATCACCGCATTGGCCAGATCGCCGTCGGCGTCGATCACGATCACGTCGCCGGGGCGGCAGAACTCGAAGGCGCGCAGCAGCGTGAGGTTGTCGCCGCCGCGCGACTTGATCGTGACGGCCGTGCCGGCCATGGTCCCCGGCCCCGGACGGTGATAGGGGTTCAGGCCGACGCTGCCGATGTTGCGGTGCATGTTGTCGCTCAGCGCGGCGACCGGGATGTCGCGCAGCGCGGCGATGTGCGCCGGGTTCACTGGCGGCGCGGACGGRTTCTTGCGGATGCCCTTGAATTGCATGGATGTCTCCGGTTCGGTGATGGGGGTGCGATACGGCCGGTCGCTGCTCAACGCAGTTCGGCGACCGCGCGGGCGATGCGCGCGCACCCCTCCTCGAGGATGTCGATCGAGGTCGCAATGGAGAGCCGGAAGTAGGGCGAGAGGCCGTAGGCCGTGCCCGCGACCATCGCCACGCCTTCGCTTTCCAGCAGGTACATCACGACGTCGCCGTCCTCGGCGAGGACCTTGCCGGAGGGCGTGGTCTTGCCGATCAGGCCGCTGCAATTGACGTACAGATAGAAGGCGCCGGGTGGCGTGGCGCAGCTCAGGCCGGGGATCGCGTTGATGAGGGCCAGCGTGCGGTCGCGGCGCTGTTTGTAGACGGCGACGCTCTCGGCGACGAAGGACTGGTCGCCGTTCATCGCGGCGGCGGCAGCAGCCTGGCTGATCGAGCAGCAGTTGCCGGCGGATTGCGACAGCAGCGTATCCAGCGCACGGACCATGTCCGCCGGCCCGGCCACGTAGCCGATCCGCCAGCCGGTCATCGCGTAGGTCTTCGAGACGCCGTTCACGACCAGCGTGCGATCGCGCAGCTCGGGTGCCACGGCGAGGATGTGCGGCGTCTTCTGGCCGTCGAAGCGGATGTGCTCGTAGATGTCGTCGGTCATCACCATGACCTGCGGGTGGCGTGCCAGCACCTCCGCAAGCGCCCGGTATTCGTCGGCGGTATAGGCGGCGCCGGTCGGGTTGCTCGGCGAATTGATCAGCAGCCAGCGCGTGCGCGGCGTGATGGCCGCCTCGAGCTGCGCGGGCGTCAACTTGAAGCCGTTGGTCTCGGGGCAGGCGACGATCACCGGCTTGCCGTCGCAGGCCAGCACCATGTCGGGGTAGGACACCCAGTAGGGTGCGGGCACGATGACTTCGTCGCCCGACTCCAGCGTGATCGCGAAGGCGTTGTAGATCGCGCTCTTGGCGCCGTTGGTGGCGATGATCTCGTTCATCGCATAGCGGAGGCCGTTTTCTCGCTGGAGCTTGCCGATGATGGCTTCGCGCAACTCGACCGTTCCGGCCATCAGGGTGTAGCGGGTGGCGCCCTTGTCCATCGCCGCGGCGGCGGCCTGGCGGATGTGCAGGGGGGTGTCGAAGTCGGGCTCGCCGACGACGAGGTTCACGATGGACTTGCCCTGGCGGCGCAGCTCGTTGGCGCGGTCGGCGGCCGAGGTGCTGGGCGAAGGCTTGATGCGGCGGACGCGCTCTGCGATGCGGGAGGTGGTCATGACTTCCTGGAGTGGGATGGCAGGACCGTACGGTACGCAGATCGCTCTCGCGACGCCAAGACGAGTTCGCTCTGGTCGTATAGGTAGAGCTTATGGAAGGCCCTGATGGCCCGGCCTCGGGGCCGGTGCTAGGCTCGACTTTTGCTTCGGAGGCAGGCGTGAACCTGCGGCGACTTAAATACTTCGTGAAGATCGTGGACATCGGCAGCCTGACACAGGCCGCCGAGGTTCTTTTCATTGCCCAACCGGCGCTGAGCCAGCAACTGGCCACATTGGAGGGCGAGGTGCGGCAGCAACTGCTGGTGCGCACCAAGCGCGGCGTGACGCCGACCGAGGCCGGCAAGGTGCTGTACCGGCATGCGCAGATCATCCTGCGCCAGTGCGAGCAGGCGCAGATCGACATGGAGGCTGCCGGGCAGGGCGTCTCGGGCCAGGTGTCGGTGGGCCTCGCGCCCGGCACGGCGGCGGCGGCGCTCTCGCTGCCTTTGCTGCGCACGGTGCGCGCGCGCCATCCGGGCATCCTGCTGTACCTGAACGAGAACTACGGCACCACGCTGAGCGAACTGATCATGAACGGCCGGATGGATCTGGCCGTGCTCTACGGCGACAAGGCGATCCATGGCTTGACCTTTCTGCCGCTGCTGAAGGAGCCCTTGTTCCTGGTCGGGCCGGCGTCGATCCCGGCACCGGCCCAACCGGTTCGGCTGGCCGATCTGCGCGAGATGGAACTCTTCCTGCCGCGTCCCTACAACGTGGTGCGCAAACTGGTCGATGCGGCCTTCAGCCGGCTTGGCGCGACGCCGCGCGTCGTGGCCGAGATCGAATCCGCCTTCACCCTGACCGCGGCCGTGGCCGACGGCCTGGGTGCGACCATCTTGCCGGCTTCGATGGCGCGCGAGGTGGTGGCGGCCTGTGGCGCCTGGCAGTTCCAGATCGTCGACCCGGTGATCGAGGCGCCTCTGGCCCTGTGCCAGTCGGACCACCTGCCGCTCTCCGAGCCGGCGCAGGCGGTGAAGGACATCCTGCTCGAACTCGTCACCGAGCTTTCGAACAACGCCGCCGCGACCGCGGAGCCGGTGCTGGCCAAGGCGTCATAAGCCGACCTTATCCCGGCACAGCCAATCCGTCTTTGGCTTCGCGGCCTTCGCGGGCTACCGTTCATGCCTGCCGTCACGCGTTCGCGGAATGCGTCGGCCACCAAGGAGATCCCGCCCTTTCGCGGCGGGTCCGGCATGAATCAGGAACAGATCAAGATCCTCATCGACGCACTGGCGGCCTCGGAGCTGTCGGAGCTGGAGTACAGCGCAGACGGTTGCACGTTGCGGCTGGTGAAGCAGGGGGTGTCGACGTCGCGGGCCCAAGCCGGGCGCGGCGCAGATGATGCCTGCGCCGCCCCGCAGGCCACCGCGCACGAGAGGGACGGTGCACGCGTCGAACTGCCTGGCGCAATCCGAGAGCCCTCCGTCGACCTTGCAGCGAGCCCGGTCGAATGCCTGGCGCCGCTCTATGGCGTGATCCACCTGCAGCCGTCGCCGGGCGAGCCGCTGTTCGTGCAGCCGGGCCAGCAGGTCGCGGCCGGCCAGACCTTGTGCGTGATCGAGGCGATGAAGGTCTTCAACGAAGTGCGCGCCGAGGCCGACGCCACCATTTCCGAGGTGCTTGTTCGATCCGGTGACGAGGTCGAGGCCGGCCAGCCATTGTTCCGCCTTGCCTGAGAAGGACACCATGTTCGACACCGTCCTCATTGCGAACCGCGGCGAGATCGCCTTGCGAATCCTGCGCGCCTGCCGCGGCCTGGGCCTGAAGACGGTGGTCGCGCACTCCGACGCCGACCGCGATGCGGTCTATGTGCGACAGGCCGACCAGGCGCTGTGCATCGGTCCGGCCAGCCCTGCCCAGAGCTATCTCGATCAGTCGGCGCTGCTCTATGCGGCCGAGGTGAGCGGTGCGCAGGCGATTCATCCCGGCTACGGATTCCTGTCGGAGAACGCGGGCTTCGTCGAGAAGGTGGAGCAGGCCGGATTGCGCTTTGTCGGACCGAGCGCCGCCTGCATCCGCGTGATGGGCGACAAGGTCGCGGCCAAACGCGCGATGCGTCGGGCCGGCGTGCCCTGCGTGCCGGGTCCGGACGATGGGTTGCCCGACGATGCGGAGGCCGTGCGCGCGCTGGCGCGCGAGGTCGGATACCCGGTGATCGTCAAGGCGGCCGGCGGTGGCGGCGGTCGCGGCATGCGCGTGGTCCGGGAGGAGGGCGAGCTGCTGGAGGCGCTGGCGCTCACGCGCGAAGAGGCGCGACGCGCCTTCGGCAACCCCGAGGTCTACATCGAGAAGTTTCTGCTGCATCCGCGGCATGTGGAGATCCAGGTGCTGGCCGACGACCACGGCCAGGCCATCTGGCTCGGCAGCCGGGACTGCTCGCTGCAGCGGCGGCACCAGAAGGTGATCGAGGAAGCACCGGCGCCCGGCATCGACGAGGCGCTGATCGCCGCGGTCGGGGAGAGTTGCGCGGCGGCCTGCCGGCAGATCGGCTACTGCGGCGTCGGCACCTTCGAATTTCTCTACGAGAAGGGCGCTTTCTACTTCATCGAGATGAACACGAGGCTGCAGGTGGAGCATCCGGTGACCGAGATGACCACGGGCATCGACATCGTGCAGCAACAGCTGCGCATGGCGCGTGGCGAGCGGTTGACGATCACGCAGGCCGACGTCCCTTGCAGGGGCCATTCGATCGAATGCCGCATCAACGCGGAGGATCCGGTCAGCTTCGCGCCGTCGCCGGGTCGCATCACGGGCTGGCGCGTGCCCGGCGGCTTCGGCGTGCGCTTCGATTCGCACGCGGGGGTGGGGTACCGCGTGCCGCCGTACTACGACTCGATGATCGGCAAGCTGATCGTGCATGGCGCCAGTCGCGAGGACGCGCTGGATCGCATGCGGCTCGCGCTGAGCGAGCTGCAGGTCGACGGCATCGCGACCAACGTGCCACTGCATCGCGCGCTGCTTCAGGACGACGGCTTTGCCACCGGCGGCGTTGACATCCACCACCTCGAACGCTGGCTGCAGCGAAGGAACGCGCCGTGAACTCCTCGACATCCGGATCGGTCCCGACGGTGAGCCTGCTGGGCACGACCGCGCTGCTGTTCGAAGCCCCGGGGGCGATGGAGCTTCATTCGCAGCAGCGCATCTGGGCGCTCGCGCAGGAGGCCGCCGAATGGCCCGAGGTGCGCGAGGCCGTGCCCGGAATGAACAACCTGATGCTGAGCTTCGTTCGTCCGCCGCGCGCGCTCGATGCATTGAAGGCGCGGCTGGATGCCGCCTGGGAGGCCGTCACGCCGCTCACCCGCGAAGGCCGGGTGGTCGAGCTGCCGGTGCGCTATGGCGGTGCCGGCGGTCCGCACATGGCGGACGTGGTGGCGCACACCGGCCTGTCGGTCGAGGAGATCGTCGAGCTGCACAGCGCGCCGCTGTACCCGGTGTATGCGCTGGGCAGCCATCCCGGCTACTGCTACCTGGGTGGCATGGACCCGCGCATCGCGACGCCGCGGCGCAAGGTGCCGGTGCTCAGCATTCCGGGTGGCGCCGTGTCGATCGGCGGGGCGCAGACCGGTGTCTCGGCCTCCGCCGGGCCGAGCGGTTGGAACACCATCGGCAGCACCGTCATGGTCTTCTTCGACCCGGGGCGGAATCCGCCGGCCACACTGCAGCCGGGCGACCGCATTCGCTTCCTGGTGGAAGGGATAGAAAAATGATCGAGATACTCTCCAACGCGGCCCTGGCGACCGTGCAGGACCTCGGGCGCCTGGGTAGCCTGCGCTTCGGCGTGGGTACCGCCGGTGCCATGGACGATCTCGCGCTCGCGGCGGGCAATCTCCTGCTGGGCAACGAGGTCGGCGCTGCGGGCATCGAGATCCCGGTCTTTCCGTTCAAGGTCCGCTTCACCGGGGATTGCGCCTTCGCACTGACCGGCGCCGACTGTGGCGCGAAGCTGGACGCGCAACCGCTGCTGCCGTGGTGGTCGCACCAGGCGCGGGCCGGCCAGGTGCTGACGCTGGGCCTGCCGCAGGGCGCGCAGCGCGCCAGCCGTGCGCTGCTGTGCCTGCCGGGCGGCATCGATGTGCCGGAGGTGCTGGGTTCGCGCAGCACCCAGATGCGCGGCGCTTTCGGTGGGCACGAGGGGCGGGCATTGCGCAAGGGGGACGTGCTGGGTGCCGCCGAGCCGAAGCGCGCCTGCCAGACCGGCTTCGGCCTGGTGCCGCCGGCCATCGCTTTGCCGCTGGAGGTCGACGGGCGGGTCGCGCTGCGGGTGTTGCCGGCGGCCGAATACCTGGGTTTCGAGGCCGCGTCACGCGAGGCTTTCTGGGCCGGTGAATGGCGCATCACGGCGCAGAGCGATCGCTATGGCTACCGGCTCGCTGGAGAGGCCTTGCAGCCGGTCGCTCCGATGGAAATGCGCTCACATGGCATCGTGCCCGGCGTGATCCAGGTGCCCCATAGCGGGCAACCGATCATCCAGATGCGCGACGCGCAGCCTTCGGGCGGCTATCCCAAATTCGGCACCGTGATCGAGGCCGATCTGTGGCGGCTGGGCCAGGCGCCGATCGGCAGCCGGATCCGCTTCATCGAGACGACCTGGGACGAGGCTGTGGCCGCGCTGGAACTGAAGGAGGCCTGGCTGGCGAAGGTGGCACGCATGGTGGCACTGCACCGCAGCGGGCCGATGGGGGGCGCTGCATGAAGAAGGCGCCTCATGAACTGCGGGAGATCGCCGGCTGGATGGCGGCGACGGACATCGGCTTCCTCGAACTGCGGATGCCCGGTGCGACCGTGCGGCTGGGGCGGCAGGGCGAGGCGGTTCCAACCCAGGCAGGGCCCGCTCCCGACACCGTGAGCGCCGCTTGCGTCGGCGTGTTCCTGCACGCCCACCCTTGCGCGACGGCGCCGTTCGTGCGCGTCGGCCATGGCGTACAGGCCGGCCAGACGCTCGGACTGCTGCGCATCGGCGTCCTGCTGCTGCCGGTGAGCGCCCCGCGAGCCGGCACCGTCGCCGCGCTGCGGGCCGACGACGGCGCGACTGTCGGCTACGGCACGGCCCTGGTCGACCTGCATCCCATCTGACGACAAGGAAAGCACCATGGACATGGACCTGAACGCGGACCTGGGCGAAGGCTTCGGCTCYTGGCGCATGGGCGACGACGAGGCGCTGCTGGGCATCGTCTCGTCGGCCAACGTCGCCTGCGGCTTCCATGCGGGCGACCCGCAGATCATGGACCGCACCGTGCGCACGGCGCTGGCGCGCGGCGTGGATGTGGGCGCGCATGTCGGCTTCCCGGACCTGGCCGGCTTCGGCCGCCGCCCGATGCAGATGGACACGGGCGAGCTGGTCGCGGCCGTGGTCTACCAGCTCGGTGCCCTGGCAGGCATCGCACGCACCGCGGGGCACCGCATGACGCACATGAGCTTTCATGGCGCGCTCGGCAACCTGGCGGCGGCGGATGCGGAGCTCGCGACGCCGCTGGTGCGGGCGGTGGCGGACTTCGATCCCTCGCTGACGATCAGCTCCTCGGCCAGCCGGGCCATCGAGGATGCGGCGCAGCGCTGCGGCTTGCGCCTTCGCACCACCTTCCTGGCCGACCGCGCCTGCGACGAAGCAGGGCTGCTGATCCCGCGCAAGATGCCGGACTCGGTGATCCACGACCCCGAACGGGTCCTGGCGCGTGTCCGGCAGTTGCTGGCGGAGGGCACTGTCACCACCTACGCCGGCAACAAGATCCCGATGCGCGTGCATTCGATCCTGGTCCACGGCGACACGCCCGGCGCGGTGACCTTGGCGCGCGGGGTGCGCGAGGTGGTCGAGGCGCACGGTCGTGTGGTCCCGATCTCGCGCCAGGCCGCCTGAAGCGCGCTGTCGAGCAGGCACGGACATGGTGCTTACCCTAACTTGGCGCGCACGCTTCCAGGGCGACATAAGGGGGCCTTATCGCTCCACAGCCAAACCGTCTTGGCGCGCCGAACCTGAGGTCGATACAGTGAATTCATCGCGGTCCGAAGGCGCATTCGACAAGGGCGCGACCGGCCGCCATCCCACAGAAAGAAAGTGACCCAGATGCCCTTCTCCGACTACAAGACCGCCCTGGTGACAGGTGCCTCCTCCGGCATCGGCGCCGCCGTTGTCGAGCGCCTCTGCAAGGAAGGCCTGCAGGTCCATGCGCTGGCCCGCAGCGGCGCCAAGCTGAAAGAACTCGCCGCGCGCACGGGCTGCATCCCGCAYGCCATCGACGTGAGCGACCTGCACGGCGTGACCGCGCTGACGAAGGAAGTCGAGTTCGACGTTCTCGTGAACAACGCCGGCGTCGATCGGCCGGGCTCGATCCTGAAGGCCGACGCCGAAGGCATCGACCTGCTGGTGGACGTCAATCTGCGCGCCGTGCTGCACCTCTGCCGGCTGGTCGTTCCGGGCATGGTGGCGCGCGACAGCGGCCACGTGGTCAACATCAGCTCGATCGCCGCGGCCTACAACTTCGGCGGCAACAGCACCTACCACGCGACCAAGGCGGCGGTCAGCATGCTGTCGCGCCAGTTGCGCGTCGACTGCTTCGGCAAGCGGGTGCGCGTGACCGAGATCTGCCCGGGCCGCGTGGCGACCGACATCTTCGCGCACGTGCACGGCGACTCCGAGGAGACGCGCAAGCGCTTCGTCGAAGGCTATGAGTTGCCGGAGGCAGCCGACATCGCCAATGCCATCGCCTTCGCGATCGCGGCGCCTGTGGCGGTGAACATCGGCCACATGGAGATCACGCCGACCTTGCAGGTGCCCGGCGGCCTCTCCACCGCCAAGCCGGAGACGGTGCGGGCCTGAGCTTCGCCCGTTCACACCTGAGCACGCCATGAAGGACTTCGACCTCTTTGCGATCCTGCTGAAGCCCGAGTTCGGCGCCATGCTGCTGCACGGGATGGTGCTGACCCTGAAGATCGCGGTCGGCTCCTGGCTGCTCGCGATGTCGATGGCCGTCGTCCTGCTGGTGGTCCGGCTCAGCGCCAACACGGTGGCCGAGCGGGCTGTCGCCGCCTATGTCTCCTATCACCGCAATGTGCCGACGCTGGTGCAGCTGATGCTTTGGTACTTCGGCATCTTCAGCCTGCTGCCGGACGCCGTGCAAGCCTGGCTGTCGAACAACAACGCCGAGGCGCTGATCTCGATCGTGGCGCTGGGCCTCTGCCAGGCCGCCTACTTCAGCGAGGACATGCGCTCCGGCCTGCGGGCCATCCCGCCAGGCCAGTCCGAGGCGGCGCGTGCCCTGGGACACGGCTACATCGGCGCGATGCGGCACGTGATGCTGCCGCAGGCGGTGCGCAATGCGGTGCCGGCCCTGGTGAACCACAGCGTGTCCCTGTTCAAGAACAGCAGCCTGGCGATGGCCATCGGGGTGGCGGAGCTGACCCATGCGGTCAAGGAGATCGAGAGCCAGAGCTTCCGCACCTTCGAGGCGTACAGCGTGGCGACCGCGATGTACCTGCTGGTCTCCTTGCTCATCATGGCGGTGGGCGCCTGGATCGCACGCCGTTATCGCGTTTCCGGGGCGAGGTAAGACATGTTCGGCATCTTCGACATCCTGCGCGACAACTGGCTGCTGCTGCTGGTCGGGCAGTACCCGAACGGGCCGCTCGGCGGCATCGTTGCCACGCTCATTCTCTCGGTGCTGGGCATCGTGCTGGCCTTCCCCGTGTCGGTGATGCTGGCACTGGCGCGCCTTTCCCCCTGGCGCGCGCTGCGCTGGCCGGCGACGGTGCTGGTGTACATCGTGCGCGGCGTTCCGCTCCTGATGGTCATCCTGTGGGTGTACTTCCTGGTGCCGATCCTGATCGGGCGGGACGTTTCCGGTTTCACCACGATGTTGTGCACGCTGGTGATCTACGAAGGCGCGTACCTGTCGGAAGTGGTCCGCGCCGGCATCCAGGCGTTGCCGAAGGGACAGACCGAGGCAGCCCGCGCGCTGGGCCACAGCCACCTGGGCACCATGGCTTACGTGGTCCTGCCCCAGGCCCTCTACAACATGCTCCCCAGCATGCTGAGCCAGTTCATCTCCACCATCAAGGAGACCACGCTGGGCTACGTGATCAACGTGCAGGAACTCACCTTCGCCGCCAATCAGATCAACAACCAGTTGCTGACCAAGCCGTTTCAGGTGTTCTTCATCCTGGCGATGACCTACTACGTCGTCTGCTTCAGCCTGACCCAGCTGGCGCAATGGCTGGAGCGGCGAATCGCCCACAAGCGGCTCGGCAGCGCGACACCCGCCAGCACCGAGGACGGCCTGCCGCTGCCGCCGGTGGCAGCCAACTCCTGACGCCGCGATTCGCGCGGTGAGCGAAACAAAGAACGGAGACCGACCATGGAAACGCTTGAACAACCCAGCGCACGGCTGAAGCCGCGCGAGGACGACACCATGATCCTGTTTTCCAACATCAACAAATGGTATGGCGACTATCAGGCGCTGACCGACGTCAACGCCGAGGTCAAGAAGGGCGAGGTGGTCGTGGTCTGCGGTCCCTCGGGCTCCGGCAAGTCGACCTTGATCCGAACCGTCAACCGACTGGAGGAAATCAAGTCCGGCCAGTTGCTGTTCGATGGCCACGATATCCATGCCCCGATGAGCAGCCATGCGCTGAACAAGCTGCGCAGCCGCATCGGCTTCGTGTTCCAGAGCTTCAACCTGTTTCCACATCTGTCCGTACTGGACAACATCATGCTGTCGCCGGTGCATGTGCTGGGTGTGAAGCGCGGCGACGCCAAGACCAGGGCCGGCCAGCTGCTGGAGCGCGTGGGGCTGTCGAACAAGGCCAATTCCTATCCGGCACAGCTCTCYGGCGGCCAGCAGCAGCGCGTCKCGATCGCCCGCGCCCTGGCGATGGAGCCACCGGCCATGCTCTTCGACGAGCCGACCAGCGCGCTGGACCCGGAAATGGTCGGCGAGGTGCTGTCGGTCATGCGCAGTCTGGCCAACGAGGGCATGACGATGATGTGCGTCACCCACGAGATGAACTTTGCGCGCGAGGTGGCCGACCGCGTCTGGTTCATGGACGCTGGTCGCATCCTGGAGAAGGCGGACCCAGAGACCTTCTTCACCCGACCCCAGCATCCGCGCGCGCAGCGATTCCTGTCGGACCTGCGGGCGCATTGAGCCGATCGATTTCCTCTTCTTGTTCACCCGATATTCTTCCCAGGAGCTTCCCATGTCGAATGCCAACGTGTTTCGTCTTGCCGCCCTCGGCGCGGTCCTCTGCGCATGCTCGCTCGCGGCCCAGGCCGACCAGTGGAGCGACATCGCTGCGCGCAAGGAACTCAAGTGCGGCACCTTCGCCGACGTGCCGCCCTTTGCGGCGCCGGACCCGAAGACCCGCGAAATGGTCGGTCACGACGTGGACCTCTGCAACGCCATCGCGAAGGAGCTCGGCTTGACGGCCAAGGTGACGCCGCTGTCGGTCGAGGCCCGCGTGCCCGAGGTCAAGCTCGGTCGCGTCGACGTGACCATCGCCAACCTGGCCTACACCAAGAGCCGCGGTGAGCAGATCCAGTTCAGCGACCCGTATTACGTCGCGAAGGAAATGCTGGCGGTCAAGGCGTCGGACCCGGGCACGACCAAGGCCGATTTCAAGGGCAAGCGCCTGAGTTCGACCAAGGGATCGACTTCGGAGCTGTCGATCAAGATGAACGGTTCCGAAGCCGTGACCTTCCAGGACACCGGCTCGGCCTTCATGGCCGTCCAGCAGAACAAGTCGATGGGCATGGTGGCGAACACCATGACCATCACCAAGCTGGTCAACCAGTCGAAGACCGAGGGCGTCGAGCTGAAGATGATCAAGGACCCGATGGTGCTGCAGCCGATCGGCATCGGGATGAAAAAGGACGAGCCGGTGCTGCTGGCCAAGGTGAACGAAGCGCTCTATTCGCTGGAGAAGAAGGGCGAGTTGGACAGGCTGTGGAACAAGTGGCTCGGCCCGAACACCGAATACAAGATGACGCGGGAAGAGAAGGTCACGCCGCTGGCCGACTTGAAGTTCGAACTGCTTCCTTGAGTACCCGCGCCAGAGTGTCGAGCACGGCCTGAGAATCCTACGAGAGYCGTCGCGCGCTCGCACGCAGCCGGTCCCGAAGCGGGCAGAGCTCCATGGTGTCGGCCAAGGTCGCGTGGAAGTCTTGGACGTTCAAGCTCAGGAGCTCACGGATGCACTCGGCCTGCGCCGCACTGAAGCGCGTTGGCGTCAATGACTTCAGGAGCTGCGCCACGCYGGATTTGGCGTCGACGATCATGTCGTGCAAGGCGAGGATCGACTCGACCTGCTCGGCAGTGAAGGTCGCCGGGATGGCCRTGTCGAACGSCGTGCCGTCATCGACGGTCGACATGCMAGGGCTTCCCRCCWTGGTCGGGAYGCTGGGGAACGCMGAGAAAYGGCRAGCTGGATTCATGACCCCAAGCGTAGCGATCGCAGCCGACGCAAGGTATCAGATTCTTCCGAAAAGGACCCCGTCCGTCGGCAGGCCGCCCCGCCGGAAGCCAGTGTCGTTGCCGCCGCTTGCGCGGGATGTGCCCCGGTCCCGCCATCTGCGCGGCGTGCAACGGCCAGCCCAAAGTATGGATCTGTCGAGGTCACGCACCTGGGATGCGGCGCTCGCGCATTGAGCGCGGCCAGCTACTCGATCGCCTTGGCCATGTCCTCGACCACCTTCTTGGCGTCGCCGAAGACCATCATGGTCTTGTCCATGTAGAACAGTTCGTTGTCCAGCCCGGCGTAGCCCGCGGCCATGGAACGCTTGTTCACGATCACCGTCTTGGCCTTGTAGGCCTTGTTCACGATCACCGTCTTGGCCTTGTAGGCC
>NZ_JBFUCI010000103.1:0-16436 GCF_056405335.1 Variovorax sp. P1_H12_2 | reverse complement strand
CCGCTTCTGCCCGATCATCCACCGCTCGCGCACGCGCGGCCATCGACAGGCCGGTGATCGCCATCAATTCCGCCGTGTCGTGATCGATCGTCAGCGAGAGCCGGTCATCTCGCGCCAGGTTTCTTGCCTTCTGACTGTCCAGCCCGCAGAGAAAGTACAGGGTCAGGCCTTCGTTCACATAGCCGACGGTCGTTGCCTGCGGCCAGCCATCCGGACGCAGCGTCGCGACTGTCATGATTCGATGCTGATCCAGCAGCGCCAGGATCTTCTTTCTGATTTCGTCGTCCATGTATCACCTCCACGAACGTCAAGAGGGAGCGTTCAAGACGGATATTCTGGGATGGTTAGGCCGCGCGGCCTTGATTGCGATCAACGCCTGAGCATCTGCTTTTCGGTGGGTCACACGCTTGTCGCGCAGCCGCGCGCGGGCTTAGTGGCGGGGTCATGCAAGAGGAGTCATTGAAGAACGACCATCCGGTCGCTCGATTGATCTGGATCAAGGTCGCGAACGGACCCCGCCCCTAGAGTTAACCCTGATGTCCAGGCACAAGAACTCTCCCGTGACACGCTGCGGGCCGGTGGGCGCCTCGGCCGATACGCATTGATGAACCCGATCGCCACCTTCCGGGCGCGCCGGCAGCGCTGCGCGTCCGGCTGGCTGCTGGCCGCGGCCGCGCTGCTGTCGGCCGGCTGTGCATCGATGGCCCCTCCCTACGCAACGCCGCCGCTGCCGGTGGCCGAAAGCTACCCGGCCGATACGCCCGCTGCGCCGGAGGTCGGCGCGCACGCCGCCGCGGTCGGCTGGCGCGGGTACTTCACCGACCCGCGCCTGCAGCAGCTGATCGCGCAGGCCCTGGAGAACAATCGCGACCTGCGCATCGCCGTCCTGCGGGTGCAGGAGGCCCGCGCTGTCTATGGCATTCAACGCGCCGACAGCTGGCCGACCGTCGGGCTCGGCGCCGACGCCAGCCGCTCGCGCGTGCCGCGCGACCTCAGTTTCACGAGGGAGCCGCTGGTTTCCAGCCAGTACCAGGTCGGACTCGGGGTGAACGCCTGGGAACTGGACTTCTGGGGCCGGGTGCGCAGCTTGCAGGACGCCGCGCTGCAAAACTACCTGGCCACCGATGCCGGCCGCCGCGCCGCCACCCTGCTGCTGGTCGCACAGGTCGCCGACGGCTACCTTTCGCTGCGGGCGCTCGATGAACGCATCGTGCTGGCCCAGCACACGATCGCCACCCGCGAGGAATCGCTGCGCATCTTCACGCGGCGTTTCGAAGTCGGCTCGACCTCGAAGTTCGACCTGACCCAGATGCGCACGCTGCTCGACCAGGCACAGGCGCTGAACGTCCAACTCCAGCGCAGCCGCGCCGATCTGGCCCACGCGCTGACATTCCTGGTCGGCGCGCCGGTCGATCTGGCCCCGTCTTCCGGTCGGCTGGACGCGCTGGCCTTCGAGCAGCCACTGCGCGTGGGCCTGCCGTCGGACCTGCTGGCCGATCGCCCCGATATCGCCGCCGCCGAACATCGGCTGCGCGCCGCCGGAGCCCATATCGGAGCGGCTCGCGCGGCCTTCTTTCCGCGCATCACGCTGACCGGCAACTTCGGCACGGCCAGCGCCGAGCTCGACGGCCTGTTCGTCTCCGGCAGCCAGGCCTGGAGCTTCGCGCCCAGCCTGACGCTGCCGATCTTCGATGGCGGCCGGCGCCAGTCGTCACTCGACCTGACCGTCGTGCGCAGCGACATCGCGGTCGCCGACTACGAAAGGACCGTCCAGACCGCGTTCCGCGAGGTCTCCGACGCCTTGTCCGCGCGCGAATGGCTGGCCCGGCAGGTGCAGATCCAGCAGTCGACCCTGGCCACGCAAACCGAGCGCGCCCGGCTGGCAAACCTTCGCTATCGCAACGGCGCCACGGCCTTTCTCGAAGTGCTCGACGCGCAGCGCGACCTTCTGGACGTCGAGCAGCAACTGGTGCAGACGCGCCGCGCGCTGCTGTCGGCCGACGTGAGCCTGTACACCGCGCTCGGCGGCGGTTCGCAGGAACTGGCGGCAGCGCCGCCCCTCGCCGGTCACGCGGCCAACTGAGAACATCCGGCACGCATCATGACCCTCACACCCAAGAACAAGCTGATTGCCGCACTGGTCGTGGCGGCCKTCGCGGCGGTCGGCTACTACGGCTGGACGCGGCTGAAGCCCTCCGGTCCCGGCGCTGGCTTCGTCAGCGGCAACGGCCGCATCGAAGCCACCGAGGTCGACGTGGCGACCAAGCTCGCGGGCCGGGTCTCCGAGATCCTGGTCGGCGAAGGCGACTTCGTGGCCGCCGGCCAGCCCCTGGCGAAGATGCAGATCCAGGTGCTGGAAGCGCAGCGCGACGAAGCCAACGCCAACCGGCAGCAGGCGATCAACGCGGTCGCGAGCGCCCAGGCCCAGGTCGCCGTGCGCGAGAGCGACAAGCTGGCCGCGCAGGCCTTGGTGGCGCAGCGCGAGAGCGAGCTCGATGCCGCGCAGCGGCGCTTGGCGCGTTCGGAAACCCTGTCGCGCGAGGGCGCTTCGTCGGAGCAGGAACTCGACGACGACCGCGCCCGCGTGCGCAGCGTGCAGGCCGCAGTGGGCGCCGCCAAGGCCCAGGTGAACGCGGCGCAGGCGGCGATCGATGCGGTGAAGGCGCAGCTCGTGGGCGCCCGTTCGGTGGTGACAGCGGCCGAGGCCACGGTCAGGCGAGTCGAGGCCGATATCGCCGACAGCGAGCTCAAGGCCCCGCGCGACGGCCGCGTGCAGTACCGCATCGCGCAGCCTGGCGAGGTGCTGGGCGGCGGTGGCAAGGTGCTGAACCTGGTCGACCTGTCGGACGTCTACATGACCTTCTTCCTGCCGGAGACCGTGGCCGGCAAAGTGGCACTGGGCAGCGAAGTGCGCGTGCTGCTCGACGCGGCGCCGGGCTACGTGATTCCGGCCAAGGTGTCCTTCGTGGCCGCCACGGCGCAGTTCACGCCCAAGACGGTGGAGACCGAGAGCGAGCGGCAGAAGCTGATGTTCCGCGTCAAGGCGCAGTTCGACCGCGAGCTGCTGAAGAAGCACCTGACGCAGGTCAAGACGGGACTGCCCGGCGTGGCGTGGCTCAAGATCGACGCGCAGGCCGCATGGCCTGCCGAGCTGGCGGTCAAGATTCCCCAATGAGCCGCCCGGTCGCGCGGATCGTCGGCCTCGGCCAGCGTTATGGCAAGACCGTGGCGCTGGACGGCATCGACCTGGAGATCCCGGCCGGGCGCATGGTCGGCCTGATCGGCCCCGACGGGGTCGGCAAGTCCAGCCTGCTGTCGCTGCTCGCAGGGGCGCGCGCGGTGCAGCAGGGCACGGTCGAGGCGCTCGGCGGCGACATGGCCGCCAAGCGCCACCGCGACGAGGTCTGCCCGCGCATCGCCTACATGCCGCAGGGCCTGGGCAAGAACCTCTACCCGACCTTGTCGGTCGAGGAGAACCTGCAGTTCTTCGGCCGGCTGTTCGGCCACGATCGCGCCGAGCGGCGCCGGCGCATCGACGAGCTGACCCGCAGCACCGGCCTGCAGCCCTTCCTGGCGCGGCCGGCCGGCAAGCTCTCGGGCGGGATGAAGCAGAAGCTGGGCCTGTGCTGCGCGCTGATCCACGACCCGGACCTGCTGATCCTCGACGAGCCCACCACCGGCGTCGACCCGCTGGCGCGGGCGCAGTTCTGGGACCTGATCGCGCGCATCCGCGGCGAGCGCGCCGGCATGAGCGTGATCGTCGCCACCGCCTACATGGACGAGGCGCAGCGCTTCGACTGGCTGGTGGCGATGGACGACGGCAAGGTGCTGTCCACCGGCACGCCGCAAGAGCTGCTCGACCGCACCGGTACCGCCTCGCTGGAGGCGGCCTTCATCGGGCTGCTGCCGGAGGCCAAGAGGCGCGGCCACACGGAAGTGACCATCCCGCCACTGCCGCAAGGCGATGGCGGCGACAACGTCGCCATCGAGGCCAGGGACCTGACCATGCGCTTCGGCGMTTTCGTCGCCGTGGACCATGTCAGCTTCCGCATCCGCCGCGGCGAGATCTTCGGCTTCCTCGGCTCCAACGGCTGCGGCAAGTCGACCACCATGAAGATGCTGACCGGCCTGCTGCCGGCCAGCGAGGGCCAGGCCTGGCTGTTCGGCCACGAGGTGGATCCGCGGGACATCGACACCCGCCGCCGCGTGGGCTACATGTCGCAGGCCTTCTCGCTGTACACCGAGCAGACCGTGCGGCAGAACCTGGTGCTGCATGCGCGGCTGTTCCAGGTCCCCGAGCCGCAAGTGCCGGCGCGGGTGCAGCAGATGGTCGAGCGTTTCGAGCTGCAGGAGGCACTCGACGCGCTGCCCGACGAACTGCCGCTGGGCATCCGCCAGCGCCTGTCCCTGGCGGTGGCGATGGTGCATCAGCCCGAACTGCTCATCCTCGACGAGCCGACGTCGGGCGTGGACCCGGTCGCACGCGACAATTTCTGGCGCCTGCTGATCGAGCTGTCGCGCCGCGACCGGGTGACGATCTTCATCTCGACGCACTTCATGAACGAGGCCGAGCGCTGCGATCGCATCTCCCTGATGCACGCCGGCCGCGTGCTGGTCAGCGACACGCCCGCCGGCATCGTTCGCGCGCGCGGCGCCGCTTCGCTCGAACAAGCCTTCATCGGCTTGCTGGTCGACGCCGGTGGCGGCGCCTCGGCGCCAACCGCCGAGGCAGCGCCTTCCGGGCCGCCCGCCGCGGCCGCACCACTCGCGCCGCACCCGCGCCGGCGCCGCTTCAGCTTCAACCGCATGTTCAGCTACCTGTGGCGCGAGACGCTGGAACTGCAGCGCGATCCGGTGCGCGGCACGCTGGCGCTGGTCGGCTCGATGGTGCTGATGTTCGTCATCGGTTACGGCATCAGCCTCGACGTGGAAGACCTGCGCTACGCGGTGCTCGACCGCGACCAGACCGGGCTGAGCCAGAACTACGCGCTCAATCTGTCYGGGTCGAGGTACTTCATCGAGCAGCCGCCGATTGCCGACTACGCCGAACTCGACCGCCGCATGCGCAGCGGCGAACTGTCGCTGGCGATCGAGATCCCGCCCGGCTTCGCCCGCGACATCCAGCGCGGCACGCCGGTACAGGTCGGCGCCTGGGTCGATGGCGCGATGCCGCAGCGCGCCGAGACCGTGCGCGGCTACGTGCTGGRCATGCACCAGGGGTGGCTCGTCGACCAGGCCACGCATCGGCTCGGCGTGACCCTCGCGAGCGCGGCCACCATCGAGACCCGCTTTCGCTACAACCCTGACGTCAGGAGCCTGCCGGCGATGATCCCGGCGGTGATCCCGCTGCTGCTGCTGATGCTGCCGGCCATGCTGACCGCGCTGTCGGTGGTGCGCGAGAAAGAGCTGGGTTCGATCATCAACCTGTATGTCACGCCGGTCACGCGTGCCGAGTTTCTGCTGGGCAAGCAGATTCCCTATATCGCGCTCGCCATGCTGAACTTCCTGCTGATGACGCTGCTCGCGGTGACCGTGTTCGGGGTGCCGGTCAAGGGCAGCTTCTTCGCCCTGGCATTGACGACCCTTGTCTACTGCGTGGTCTCGACAGGGATCGGCCTGCTGGCCTCGACCTTCACGCGCAGCCAGATCGCGGCGATGTTCTTCACCATGATCAGCACCATCCTGCCGGCGGTGCAGTTCGCCGGCATGATCAACCCGATTTCCTCCCTCGAAGGCGCCGGCAGGCTGATCGGCGAGATCTACCCGGCCACCTACATGCTGGTCATCAGCCGTGGCGTGTTCAGCAAGGCGCTGGACCTGTCCGATCTTCACGGCGCGTTCTGGCCGCTGCTGGTCACGGTGCCGGTCGTGCTCGGAGTGACCATCGGCCTGCTCAAGAAGCAGGACAGCTGAACATGCCCCGGATCGCCAACGTCTACCGCCTCGGCATCAAGGAGCTGTGGAGCCTGGCGCGCGACCCGGTGATGCTGGTGCTGATCGTCTTCGCCTTCACCGGGATGGTCTACAGCGCCGCGACCGCCATGCCCGAGTCGCTGCACAAGGCGCCGATCGCCATCGTCGACGAGGACGGCTCGCCGCTGTCGTCGCGCATCGCGTCGGCCTTCTATCCGCCGCAGTTCACGCCACCGTCGACGATCTCGCTCGGCGAGGTGGACGCCGGCATGGATGCCGGCCGGTACACCTTCGCGCTGAACATCCCGCCCAACTTCCAGCGCGACGTGCTGGCCGGCAAGTCGCCGGCGCTGCAGCTCAACGTCGATGCCACCCGCATGAGCCAGGCCTTCACGGGCAGCGGCTACATCCAGCAGATCGTGCTGTCCGAGGTCAACGAGTTCGTGCAGCGCTATCGCGGCAGCGCCGTGGCGCCGGTGGACCTTGCGCTGCGCATGCGATTCAACCCCAACCTGACCCAGCCGTGGTTCGGTGCACTGATGGAGATCATCAACAACGTCACGATGCTGTCGATCATCCTGACCGGCGCGGCGCTGATCCGCGAGCGCGAACACGGCACCATCGAGCATCTGCTGGTGATGCCGGTCACGCCGGCGGAGATCATGCTGAGCAAGGTCTGGTCGATGGGGCTGGTGGTGGTGCTGGCGGCGACCTTGTCGCTGATGCTCGTGGTCCGGGGCCTGCTTCAGGTGCCGATCGAAGGCTCGATCATGCTGTTCCTGGCCGGCGCCGCGCTGCACCTGTTCGCCACCACCTCGATGGGCATCTACATGGCGACGTTGGCGCGCAACATGCCGCAATTCGGCATGCTGCTGATACTGACCCTGCTGCCGCTGCAACTACTTTCCGGCGGCGTGACCCCGCGCGAGAGCATGCCCGAAGGGGTGCAGAACCTGATGCTGCTCGCGCCGACCACGCACTTCGTGGAACTGGGGCAGGCCATTCTCTACCGCGGTGCGGGCATCTCGGTGGTATGGAAGCCTTTCCTGTGCCTGCTGGTGATCGGCACCGCCCTGTTCGCCCTGTCGCTGGCGCGCTTTCGCAAGACCATCAGCCAGATGGCCTGAGTCCGGCGGAAAGCCGCAAGCGCCCAGGGCCTGTTCACACTATTTCCGGGGACCCTGACCCTCTTTTCGAATTCCCCGGAAAGTGGCATCCTGACCCCCCGCGGGTGCTCGTCAGCCCGTCCCTGGAGGTAGGCATGGCCGCTCGGTCGATCGCATCCTTGTCCCTGGGTTTCGGCTTGGTCTCCATACCGGTCAAGCTGTATTCGGCCACCGAAAGCAGTGGCACGGTCAAATTCAACCTGCTGGCCAAGGACGGCTCGCGCGTGAAGCAGCAATACGTGTCCGAGAAAGATCCCAGGGTCATCGTGCCGCGCTCCGAGATGATCAAGGGCTACGAGTTCGAAAAGGACCGCTACGTGCTCTTCACCCCCGAAGAACTCAAGGCGGTGGAAGAAAGTGCGAGCCATGCGATCGACATCGTGAGCTTCATCCCCGAGAAGGCGGTCGACCCCCTCTACTACGACAAGGCCTACTTCCTCACGCCCGACAAGCGCGGCGCGAAATCCTATTCGCTGTTGCGTGCGGCGATGCGCAAGAGCGGCCGCTGCGCGCTCGCGAAATGGGCCTGGAAGGGCAAGCAGTACGTGGTCCAGGTGCGGGCGGCAGAGGATGGGCTGGTGCTGCAGCAGTTGCTCTATGCCGACGAGGTGYGCTCGCTCAAGGAGCTCGAGATCGAGGAGGTCAAGCCGTCGGACGCGGAAGTGAAGCTGGCGCTCCAGCTCATCGACCAGATCGCCCAGGACAGCTACGACCCGGCGCAGTACGTCGACGAGGAAAAGCAGCGCATCCTGGCCGCCATCGATGCCAAGATCGCCGGCAAGCAGGTGGTCGCGGCCGAAGAACGCGAGCCGGACTCGGGCGGCCAGATCATCGATCTCACCGAGATGCTGCGCGCCAGCCTGGCACGCGGCGGTAGCAAGCGCCCGGCGCCTGCGCCGGCGCAAGCCGTGACGGCGCTGGCCTCGAAGGAGCGCAAGGGCGTGAAGCGGGCCGGCACGCCGACGACCGAGGTCGCGCCGCCGGCGCGTGCGCGATCAAGGAAGTGAGCCCGCTGCCGCCGGAGACGCCGCACACGCTGCGCGGGATCCAGGAAATGCTGGGCCTGTCGCGCAGCGCGGTGTCGCGGTTGATCGCCAACGGCTTCGTCAGCCCGTCGCGCGGGCCGAGGAACGAGTACCGCTTTTCGTTCCGCGACGTCGTGCTGCTGCGCACCGCTCACAAGCTGCAACTGGCCGACATCCCGACGCGCAGGATCGTGCGGGCCCTGCAGCGGCTGAAAGCCACGCTGCCTGCCGAGCTGCCCCTGAGCGGGCTGCGGATCACAGCCGTCGGCAGCACGGTCGCGGTGCAYGAACGCGGCAGCCGATGGGAGGTGGAATCGGGCCAGTTGCTGATGGATTTCGAGGTCGCGCCGAGGCCCGGTTCCGTCGCCTTCGTGGAGCGCGGGCCGGCGGCAGACCCGGCGCTGGTGCAGACATCGGCCGACGCCCTGTTCGCGCGTGCCGAAGCGCTCGAGGCCAGCGATCGAGGGGCGGCCGAGCGCGCCTATCGCCAGCTGCTCGACGCGTTGCCAGACCATGCCGACGGCTATCTGAACCTCGGCGCGATGCTGTGCGAAGCCGGCCGCGACGCCGAGGCCGTGGCGCTCTACGACTCCGCCCTGGCGCGCTGTCCCGATGTGGCGCTGCTGCACTTCAATCGCGCGGTGGCCTTGGAGGACCTCGGCCGCTACCCAGAGGCCCTTCAAAGCTACGACCGCTGCCTGGTGTTGGAGCCCGGCATCGGTGATGCGCACTTCAATGCCGCGAGGCTGCACGACCATCTGGGAGACAAGCAACAGGCCATTCGCCATTTCAGCGCCTATCGCCGCCTTCAAAAGAAATGAACGGATCTGGCTCTTTGGCGACTCGGCCGGATGCCGTTAGAACTATCGACCGCCTGCCGATGCGGAAAAGCGACCCAAGCCCGACTTTGTGCGCACGGGGCCGGTTCGCGCTCGCAAATCCGACCCCAAAGCACGGGTCTGCCGGCAAAATTGCTTATCTATGAAAACGATTCTCGAGAGCGGACCCGAAGCGGCGGATGACTGGGCCACGCGCATCGCCACCGTGACGGCGCATGCCGACGTGCGCGACAACGGCCTGATCGCGGGCTCGATCGGCAGCCTGCTGCGCGTGGTGCGCGAGCAGCTCAATCTCGAGGTGGTCTTCGTCGGCGAGTTCGTCGACGGCCATCGCGTGTTCCGCCACATCTCTTCGAAGGCCGACGATGCGRTCATCAAGCCAGGCCAGTTCCACCCACTGGACGAAACCATCTGCCAGCGCATCATCGACGGCCGGATGCCGTCGATCGTGCACGACGTCGCGAGAGTCCGCTCGGACTACGGTCTCGCCTGCTATTACGAGGCGCTCGGCGGCCACATCGGCGTGCCGGTGCGACTCTCGGATGGCACGCTGTACGGCATGCTGTGCGGATTCAGCTTCGAGGCCTGCCCCCATCTGGACCCGCGCGACGTGAGGCGGCTCGAGATGGCCGCGAATGCCACGGCCCGCCTGATCGCGCAGGCCGAAGGGCGCGACGTCGACTTGCTGGTTCCGACCCACTGATCGGCTGCGGGCCCGGGCGACGTTGGGCCCCAAACGTCAAAAGCTGTATCCCCTTCGACGCTCCGATCCGCCGAATGGCGGATACACATCCGCGCCCGCCGGGCCCAGACTGACTGCCCGGCGTTTGGCAACGGAACCCATGAACCCAGACTTCCACACCCTCGGCGCAGCGGCGGCGGCTCGCCGCGGATGACGCCGATCCCTCCCGTGCCCGCCATCGTCTGCGTGCGCCGCAAGTCGGCGCTGCTCGCCGCCATCTCCCTGTTGCTGGTCGCGCTCGGCTGGCAGGGCCGTGCGATGGGCTACCCGATGGGCATGACGCTGCTGGCCGCTTCCACGGTGCAGGCCATGATCTGCTGCGCGATGTTCCGCAACCGGCTGCTGAAGGCGATGGTTGCAGCCAATTTCCTGCTCTTCCTGTTCCACGCGATCGTCATCAGCCACTTCCTGGAGCAAGACAGCGCGCCGATCATCTTCCATCTCGCAGACTTCGGCTGCGCCGTCATCGGCGGCGCCTCGCTCGTGTTCACACCGATCGAGACCATGGCCTTGATCGTGCGCGAGGCCTATCTCCGGCGTCCGCGGCCGCGCACCCCGCCCTGATCCCTATCGGATCAAGGCCTGCAGGTCCCTGAAGCGTGGATGCTCGGCCGTCCGCAGCCATTCGAATCCGACCATCTCCGTGGTCACGAGCTCGGCGCCCGCGCCGGCCAGCCGGTCGAAGGCCGCGTCGCGGTTGCGCTCGGTGCGCGAGCTGCAGGCGTCGGTCACGACCCAGACTTCGAATTCGTCCTCGAGCAGGTCGAGCGCGGTCTGCAGCAGGCACACATGGGCCTCGCAGCCGGCGATCACGATCGTGTTGCGCTCCTCGGCCGCGGCCGGCTTCTGCAGGTGCTTGGGCAGGCTGCGCGCATTGCCCTGCGGCGCCTTCGCCGGCGCCCGCAGCCATTCGCCGAGGCCCTCCTCGGCGCCGCTGAAATGCATCTTGGCCAGCGTGCGCTGACACAGGGCGCGGATGTCGGGCAGGTTCTCGCCGAGCTTCGACGGGTTCTGCTCCGTGCCCCAGACCGGGACCTCCACCAGCCGGGCGATCTCGCCGAGGCGGACCGCGTTCTTCGCAACGGCCTCGGCCTCGAAGATGGCGGGCATCAGGCGGGCCTGGTAGTCGACCAGAACCAGTTGGGATTGCGATGCATCGAGCAGCATGGGGAAACTCTTTCGGGGAAATACGTTGGAAGCCCCTAGACCGTACCACCGAACAGACCGTCAACCGTTCCCGAAGCTCTCAGGCTTTCAGTCCGGCAACAAGCGGATCAGCTTGCCGTTGGATTCGTCGGTCAACACATAGAGCAGGCCGTCGGGCCCCTGCCTCACGTCGCGGATGCGCGCCCTGCCGCCTTCGAGCAGCTTGTGCTCGGCCGTGACCTTGCCGTCCTTGAGTTCGATCCGGTCGAGGTAGCCGAACTTCAGCGATCCGATGAAGAGGTTTCCCTTCCAGCCGGCACCGTAGCGGTCGCTGGTCAGGAAGGCCATGCCCGAGGGAGCGATCGAAGGCACCCAGTAGTGCAGCGGCTGCTCCATGCCCTCCTTCTGCGTGATGCCGTCGCCGATCCGACCGCCACCATAGTTCTCGCCGTAGGTGATCACCGGCCAGCCGTAGTTGCGGCCGGCCTGCGGGATGTTGATCTCGTCGCCGCCTTGCGGCCCATGCTCGTGCATCCACAGTGTTCCGTCGGGCGCCAGCGTCGCACCCTGGCCGTTGCGGTGGCCGTAACTCCAGATCTCCGGCAGCGCGCCCGCGCGGCCGACGAAGGGATTGTCGGCAGGCACCGACCCGTCCTTGCCGATGCGCACGATCTTGCCCAGGTGGTTGTCGAGCCTCTGGGCGTCTTCCTTGCGGCTGAAGCGATCGCCGAGCGTGAGGAACAGCGTGCCGTCCCTGGCCTCGACGATGCGRCAACCGAAGTGGTTCCGGCTCGCCACCTTGGGTTTCTGGCTGAAGATGACGCTGACGCCTTCGAGCCGGCTGCCATCGGCAGACAGCCGGCCCCGCGCCAGCGCCGTGCCGTTGGCCGCCCCCCCCGCCTCCGGCTCGGAAAAGCAGAAGTACAGCGTGCGGTTCCGGGCGAAGGCCGAATCGACCTGCACATCCAGCAGCCCGCCCTGCCCACCCGCCGCGATCGGCGGCAAACCGGCCACCGGCGCCCCCAGCTTGCCATCGGCATCGACGACCCGGAGCCGCCCGGGCCTCTCGGTCACGAGGAAGCGCCCGTCAGGAAGAAAAGCCAGGCCCCAGGGGCTCTCGAGGCCTGAGGCGACAACCTCCGGCCGCGGCTCGGCGTGCGCGACGCTCATCGCCGCCACGGCACCGATCAGGAGACGGGACGACCACCTGCAGACGATCCGGTGCAGCAGCACTTTCATGCTTTCCTTCGAAACGGCGAATTCTGGAGCAGCGCCATTTCAACCCGAATTGCAAATCTTTTGCATTACATCGAGCCAAACACTTATCACCCATAACGGTGACTTTTACATTTGGGGATGTGAGAAAAGGAAAAAATTCTTTTCCCGACAATCATTTACATGCAAAATCCCGAATCCGCATGAAATTGACACCCCTGAGTGTCGTCCATATCCTACGCGCCATGCGACTTTTACTCCTCTCCGCCAGCCTGCTGCTCGCCTTTGCAGCCCACGCAGCACCGCAGCTGGACCGGACCGATGACCACCCTGCCGAAGCGCTGATGGTGGACAAGGGCCTGCTGGGTCAGTTCCAGCAGGTTCGCCAGACGGTTGCCGCCCGCACCTCCGATCTTGTGGTGACGGCCATCGGCTTCCTGGGCGTTCCGTACCGCCGCGGCGGCAACACCGTCGAGACCGGCTTCGACTGCAGCGGCTTCGTCCGCGCCATGTACAACCAGACGGTGGGCCACCTGCTGCCGCGCCGTGCCGAAGAGCAGGCCGCCGCCACCGAGAAGATCGACCGCAGCGAACTCAAGCCCGGCGACCTGGTGTTCTTCAACACCATGCGCCGCGCCTTCAGCCATGTGGGCATCTATGTCGGCGAAGGCAAGTTCATCCATTCACCGAAGCCGGGTGCGCAAGTCCGGGTCGAGGACATGAGCGGCAGCTACTGGCAGCGTCGCTTCAGCGGCGCGCGCCGGGTCGCGGCAGCGCAGGACGAAGGCAAGACTTCGGGCGAATAGTCCCAGCCCAAGCCGCACGAAAAAAAATCCCGCGCCAGGCGGGATTTTTTTTGGGTGCCCTTCCAGGAATACCGCGGATCCGGCTTTGCCGGTCCGCTGGTATTGCCCCCTGCAAGGGGGTGGGCGGCTACACGAAGTGAGCCAACCTGGGGGTCATCGCTTGATCGGCGGCAGGTCCGTGCAATGGCCGTGCACCGCCTCCGCGGCCAGGCCGATGCTCTCGCCCAGCGTCGGATGCGGATGGATGGTCTTGCCGATGTCGTAGGCATCGGCCCCCATCTCGATCGCCAGCGCGATCTCGCCGATCATGTCGCCGGCATGGGTGCCGACGATGCCGCCGCCGACGATGCGATGCGATACGGCATCGAACAGCAGCTTGGTGAAGCCCTCGTCGCGGCCGTTGGCGATCGCCCGGCCCGAAGCGGTCCAGGGGAACAGGCCCTTCTCGATCTTCACGCCCTCGGCCTTGGCTTGGTCCTCCGTGAGGCCGACCCAGGCGATTTCGGGATCGGTGTAGGCCACACTGGGGATCACGCGGGCATTGAAGGCCGCGCTGGACAGTTCCTTGTCGCCCTTCTGCTCGCCGGCGATCACCTCGGCCGCCACGTGCGCCTCGTGCACCGCCTTGTGCTCCAGCATCGGCTGGCCGACGATGTCGCCGACCGCGAAGATGTGGGGCACGTTGGTGCGCATCTGGATGTCGACCGGGATGAAGCCGCGGTCGCTGACGTTGACGCCGGCCTTCTCGGCGCCGATCTTCTTGCCGTTGGGGCTGCGGCCGACGGCCTGCAGCACCAGGTCGTAGAGCTGCGGTTCCTTCGGCGCCTGCTCGCCTTCGAAGGTCACGCGGATGCCGTCCTTGGTGGCCTCGGCCCCGACGGTCTTGGTCTTGAGCATGATGTTGTCGAAGCGCGGCGCGTTGAGCTTCTGCCAGACCTTGACGAGGTCGCGGTCGGCGCCCTGCATCAGGCCGTCGAGCATCTCGACCACGTCGAGCCGCGCGCCCAGCGTCGAATAGACCGAGCCCATCTCGAGGCCGATGATGCCGCCGCCCAGGATCAGCATGCGCTTGGGATCGACACCGAGCTCGAGCGCGCCGGTGGAGTCGACCACCCGCGGGTCCTTCGGCATGAACGGCAGGTGCACGGCCTGCGAACCCGCCGCGATCACGCAATGGCGGAACTTGACCGTCTGCGACTTGTCGGTCGTCTGGCGGCCGTCGCCCGTGACCTCCTGCACCTTGACGTGGAAAGCATCGATGAACTCGCCGACGCCGCGCACCGTCGTTACCTTGCGCATCTTGGCCATCGCGGCCAGGCCGCCCGTGAGCTTGGCGACGACCTTGTTCTTGCGGCCGAGCAGCTTGCTGCGGTCGATGGTCGGCGCGCCGTAGCTGACGCCGAGATCGGCGAAGTGCTTGACCTCGTCGATCACCGCGGCGACGTGCAGCAGCGCCTTCGACGGGATGCAGCCGACATTCAGGCAGACGCCGCCGAGCGTCGCGTAGCGCTCGACCAGGATCACCTTGAGACCGAGATCCGCAGCGCGGAAGGCGGCCGAATAGCCGCCGGGGCCGGCACCGAGCACCAGCAGATCGCAGTCGAAATCGACCGCGCCGGCATAGCTCGATGCGGCGGCCGGTGCCGGCGTCGCCGCAGCGGCGGCCTGCTTCGGCGCGGATGCCGGCGCGGCAGCGGGCGCTGCCGGTGCGGGCGCCGGTGCCGCGGCGGCGCCCTCGACCGCGTCCAGCGTCAGCACCACCGAGCCCTCCTTGACCTTGTCGCCGACCTTCACGGCCACCGACTTGACCACCCCGGCATGGGAGGACGGRATCTCCATCGASGCCTTGTCCGAYTCCACCGTGATCAGCGACTGCTCSRCCTTSAYCGTGTCGCCGRSCTTCACCAGCACCTCGATCACSGCGACKTCMTYGAARTCGCCGATGTCGGGCACCTTGACTTGTAGTTCGCTCATTTGGACACCTTGAGTTTGAGTGTGAGAACGTCGACCGGTCCGGCCGAATTGCGATCGAATTCGCAGGCCGCGGCCACGCCGGCCTCGGCGACGTCGCGCGCCGACCGCGCCTTGTCGTAGACCGCGTGCATGGCGCCGAGCGCAAAGCTGCGTCCCGAGCCGATGCTCCAGAACTGCTTGAACTCGAACACTTCGCGGTAGCTGTAGATACCGTAGACGCCGCTCGCGTTGGCCAGCAGCATCGTGAACTGGCTCGACTCGTAGGGCTCGTGCTCGTCTTCCTTGGTCTGCAGGAAGAAGGAATCCTTCAGCACCGGATGCAGCAGCGTGAAGGTGCGGAAGATCTCGTCCTTGCTGCCGAAGCGCAGCGCTTCCGTGGGCTGCGCAGCCAAGGCGTGCTGCAGCACCAGGAAATGCGCCGCAGCGCCGGCCACCGCGAACATGCTCTCGCCCGCCGCGTCCTTGACCATGAACAGCTTCTGATTGGCTTCGGCGCGATGCGACAGCCGCGTGTCGCCGAAGGTCACCAGCGAATCCGCCGCCATCACGACCTGACCGCCCTTGCGGACAGCCACCACGGTCGTCATAGGGGCTCGCGCCGGGCCGCCCCAAGGGAGCCGCCCC
The DNA here is from genome assembly GCF_056405335.1 of Variovorax sp. P1_H12_2. Classification (NCBI taxonomy): domain Bacteria; kingdom Pseudomonadati; phylum Pseudomonadota; class Betaproteobacteria; order Burkholderiales; family Comamonadaceae; genus Variovorax; species Variovorax sp. P1_H12_2. The sequence continues at coordinate 986 of NZ_JBFUCI010000103.1, read as the reverse complement.
CTTCCGGGGGAAGCGCCACAGGCGCCTCGGGGGTCATAGCAGCACCCGTCTGAAGTCCGCGAGCACCTGGCCCAGGTAGGCGTTGAATCGCGCCGCCGCGGCGCCGTCGATCACGCGGTGGTCATAGGACAGCGACAGCGGCAGCGTCAGGCGCGGCACGAACTGCTTTCCGTCCCACACCGGCTTCATCTGGCCCTTGGACAGGCCCAGGATGGCCACCTCGGGCGCATTGATGATCGGGGTGAAGTGCGTGCCGCCGATGCCGCCGAGCGAGCTGATCGAGATGCAGCCGCCCTGCATGTCGGCCGAGCCGAGCTTGCCGTCGCGCGCCTTCTTGGCGAGCTCGCCCATTTCCTGGCTGATCTGCAGCACGCCCTTCTTGTCGGCGTCTTTCAGCACCGGCACCACCAGGCCGTTCGGCGTGTCGGCCGCGAAGCCGATGTTGTAGTACTGCTTATAGACCAGCTGGTCGCCGTCCAGGCTGGTGTTGAAGTCCGGAAACTTCTTCAGCGCCGAGACCATCGCCTTGATCACGAAGGCCAGCATCGTCACCTTGACGCCCGACTTCTCGTTCTCCTTGTTGGTCGCCACGCGGAAGGCCTCGAGCTCGGTGATGTCGGCCTCGTCATTGTTCGTGACGTGCGGGATCATCACCCAGTTGCGATGCAGGTTGGCGCCGCTGAGCTTCTTGATGCGCGACAGGTCGCGGCGCTCGACGGTGCCGAACTTGGTGAAATCGACCTTGGGCCAGGGAATCAGGCCCAGGGCTTCGCCGCCGCCACCCGCAGGAGCCTTGGCGCCGGCAGCCTTGGTCGTGGCCGCACCGCTCATCACCGCCCGGGTGAAGCTCTGGACGTCTTCCTGGGTGATGCGCCCCTTGGGGCCGCTGCCCTTGACTTCCTCGAGCGGCACGCCGAGTTCGCGCGCGAACTTGCGCACCGAGGGCGAGGCATGCGGCAGCTTGCCACTGGGCGCGACCGTGGGGT